>SLQK01000142.1 GCA_007131525.1 Nitriliruptoraceae bacterium
CGGGGCGGCGCCGGCGGTGCCGGTGTCGGTGCGCCGGGGGCGCTCGGCGGTGACGCGGCCGATCTCGATGCGCTCGCGGACGCCTTCGGCGCGGGTGACCTCGGTGGTGCGGCGGGTGGCGACCTGGCGGGGCTGCTCGGCGGTGGCGGGAGCGTCGCCGATCCGGGCCCCCCGGTGGTCGGCGCCGCCGTCGGTGCCGGGCAGCCGATCCTCACGATCTTCGATCTCGATGCCTTCACGGTGGCCGCCGAGGTGGATGAGCTCGATGTCGTGGACATCGCGGTCGGCCAGGAGGTGGTGGTGCTGATCGATGCGGTGCCCGACGCAGAGCTCGCCGGGGTGGTGGACCGCATCGCCATCGAGCCGAGGACGACCGGGATGGGGGGTGCCATCTATCCGGTGACCGTGCGGCTGGTGGATCAGGCGGAGGAGCTCGGTCTGCGGGTCGGCATGACCGCGTCGGTCGAGATCACGGTGCGGCGGGTGGACGCCGAGCTGGTCGTCCCGAGCAGCGCCCTGCTGCGCCGCGGTGGCGACGAGGTCGTCCACGTCGTGCGCGACGGGGTGGCCCGGCGTGTCGAGGTCGAGGTGCTCGCGCTCGGCGACGGTACCGCCGCCCTCAGCGGTGACCTCGCCGTGGGCGACACCGTCGTGACCACCGGTGTCGAGCTCCTCGAGGACGGCCAGGAGGTGACCCTGGAGTCCGAACCCGAGCCGCTGCCCGGAGCGCGGTCCGGGTCATCGCCCGGGTCGGAGCCGGCCGCCGCGCCGTCGCGTCCCGGTGGGGCAGGGCAGCGGTGAGCGCTCCGGACCTGCAGCGCGGCCAACCGCCCGTCCTGCTGCAGGCCGAGCAGGTGACCCGCATCTACCAGCTCGGCCGTGACGTGCAGGTCCCGGCCCTGCGCGGGGTGAGCTTCGAGGTGGACCGCGGCGAGCACGTCGCCATCGTCGGGTCCTCGGGGTCGGGGAAGTCCACGCTGCTCAACCTGCTCGGTGCCCTGGACCGTCCCACCAGCGGCCATGTCCGCTACCACGGCCGGGATGTCAGGGAGATGTCCGACACCGAGCTGGCGCGGCTGCGCAACGCCTCCATCGGGTTCGTCTTCCAGTCGTTCCAGCTGCTGCCGCGGTTGACGGCGGTGGACAACGTGATCCTCCCACTGGTGTACCGCCCCGGGTCCCCCCGGCAGCGCCGGGAGCTGGCCTTGGAGGCGCTGGCGCAGGTCGGGCTGGCGGACCGGGTCGACCACCGGCCGGGTGAGCTGTCCGGTGGACAGCAGCAGCGCGTGGCCATCGCGCGGGCGTTGGTCACCGAGCCGTCGCTGGTGCTGGCCGACGAGCCCACCGGCAACCTCGACAGCCGCACCGGCGAGGAGGTGATGGCCCTGCTGGAGACGCTGCACGCCGACCAGGGGACCGCGCTGGTGGTGATCACCCACGAACGCGAGATCGCCCAGCGTGCCTCCCGTCGCATCGAGCTCCGGGACGGTGTCATCGTCGACGAGGTGGTGGCGTGAGCCTGCGTGAGGCGCTCCGGGTCGCCATGCAGGCGTTGCGTGCCAACCGGCTGCGCTCCGCGTTGACGACCCTCGGGGTGCTCATCGGCGTCATGTCGGTGGTGCTGCTCGTCGCGATCGGCCAGGGGGCCCGCTCGGAGATCACCGGGGCGATCGAAGGGCTCGGGTCGAACCTGCTGTTCGTGCTGCCCGGCGACGGTGAGTTCGGCGCCGGCCCGACCCGCTCCAGCTTCGAGGTGGACGACATCGAGCGGGTGGACCGGTCGCTGCCGGGGGGCAACGGTCGGGCCGCGGGGTACGTCATCGGTGCGGAGGCGGTCCAGGCCGAGGGCAACCGGTTCAACGCGACCGTGTTCGGCATCAGCGAGCACTACCTCGGTGTCGTGGACCGCACGATCGCGCGGGGGCAGGCGCTGACCGCCGCGGACGTCGCCACCGGCCGTCGGGTCGCCGTCCTCGGGGCGACCACGGCCGAGACGTTGTTCCCCGGCCAGGACCCGATCGGCCGCACGGTGTCCTTGGGGGCGATCCGCTACCGGGTCGTCGGGGTGCTCGACCGCGTCGGGACCACCACCTTCGGTCCGGACGTCGACCGTCAGGTCCTGATCCCGATCAGCGCCGCCCAGCGGCTGTTCGGCAGCACCCGGGTCGACGCCATCTTCGTCCGTGCCACCTCGACGGTGGGGATCGAAGCCGATCGGGCCGCGACCGAGGCCGCGCTCGCTGAGCGACTCGACGAGAGCGAGTTCAGCGTGGTCTCCCAGGACGAGATCATCGGGGTGGTCGGTGACATCCTCCAGATCCTGACCTGGGTGCTGGCCGCGATCGCGGGGATCTCGCTGCTGGTGGGCGGGGTGGGGGTGTCGAACATCATGCTCGTGTCGGTGAGCGAGCGGACCCGGGAGATCGGTCTCAGGAAGGCGCTCGGTGCCCGCACCCGGGACATCACGCGGCAGTTCCTGTTCGAGGCGGTCGCGTTGACGGGCCTCGGTGGTGCCGTCGGGCTGGCGCTCGGCATCGTGCTGGCCGAGGTCGTGGCGACCTTCGCTCCGGTGCCCGCGGAGATCACCTGGTGGTCCATCGCGCTGGCGCTCGGGGTGTCGGTCCTGGTGGGCCTGGTCTTCGGTGTGCTGCCCGCCCGCCGGGCCGGGCAGCTCGATCCGGTTGCGGCGCTCCGCCACGAGTGACCCGGGCGGTGCCATCCGACCCGGCGGCCCCCGGTGGCCGGGCGACCGGGAGTGGTCCCGTGGGTGGGCGGTGGTCCTGACCGGGCAGCCGCACCACCCGCCGGGCCCGACGGCATGGCTACGCTCGGACCCGCGGACCGCAGCCCCGCGATGACGGGGCCCGTCGGCTCGCGGGAGGAGTCATCGGTGGCCGGAGAGGGCCCGAACGCTGTCGGCCGTGTCGCGCTGGTCTGGGACGAGCGCGCCGCGGGCTACGACCTTGGTCCGGGTCACCCCCTGGCACCGGTACGCGTGGAGCTCACCGTCGATCTGATCCGGCGGACCGGCCTGCTCGGACGCGGGGTCGACGAGGTCCTGCCACGGACGTTGGACGAGGTCGAGCTGCTGCGCCACCACCGCGAGGACTTCATCGACACCGTCAAGCGACTATCACGTGATCCCACGGCGCGCGCCGAGGAGCGCTACGGCCTGGGCGTCGGTGACACCCCGGCCTTCCCGGGCATGCACCCGGCATCGCTGTTGATCTGCGCGGCCTCGGTGGAGGCTGCCCGCCAGGTGTGGGAGGGGGAGGCGGACCACGCCTTCAACCCCGCGGGCGGGTTGCACCACGCGATGCCGGACCGGGCCGCCGGCTTCTGCATCTACAACGATCCGGCGATCGCGATCGACTGGCTGCTGGAGCACGGCGCCGAGCGCGTGACCTACGTCGACGTGGACGTCCACCACGGTGACGGCGTCGAGGTGATGTTCGCCGATGATCCGCGGGTGCTGACCATCTCGCTCCACGAGTCGGGCCGGTTCCTGTTCCCCGGGACCGGCCGCGCCGACGACATCGGCGGCCCGAAGGCGCCGGGGAGCGCCGCGAACGTGCCCCTGTATCCAGGGACGCCGGGGTCGGTGTGGCTCGGAGCCTTCGATGCGGTCGTCGAGCCCCTGATCCGCGCCTTCGACGCCGACGTGCTGGTGACCCAGCTCGGGTGCGACACCCACGCGAGCGACCCGTTGGCGCACCTGGCGCTGACGACCGGGGACATGGCCGCCATCTACGACCGGCTGCACCGCCTGGCCCACGAGACCGCCGAGGGGCGGTGGGTGGCGTTGGGAGGGGGCGGCTACCAGCTGGTGAAGGTCGTGCCGCGGGCCTGGACCCTGGCCTTCGCCGAGATGGCGGGTCGGCCGGTCCCCGTCGAGACGCCGATGGGGTGGCGCGAGATGGCCGTGGAACGCACCGGGGATGTCCCACCGACGGCCTTCCTCGAGGATCCGGTCCAGCTGTCGGAGGGGATGCGGGTGCAGGCCGAGCAGGAGGCGCGAGCCTCGGTGACGGCCCTCAGGGAGCTCCTCCTCCCCCTCCATGGCGTGCGCTGAACGCTCAGGTCGGTCGCTGGCCGTGCAGCTGCTGTTCCCAGTGGGGCGCGTGGGCTCGATGTGGCGTGCCGATCGTGGTGTGACTCCAGTTCCACTGGAGACCGATCGCGGGCTCGGTGTAGCGTTGGGCACGCCGTTGCAGCTGTGGGGTGATGTCGCGGTGGGGCCGTTCCGTTGCTCGGGGTCGCCCGGTCGAGGGTCGACGCCCTCATCCCCGTGCCCCGCTCGGAGGACGCCATGGCCCGACAACTCCTGACCGCTGCCGAGGTGGCGGAGCAGCTGCGGGTGTCGACGATGACCATCTACCGCCTGATCCGCAGCGGCGAGCTGCCGGCGGTGCGGGTCGGGCGCAACTACCGCGTCCGCGCCGAGGACCTGACCGCCTACCTCGACGGGCAGGTGGTGGACCCCGACACGATGGACCTCGACGACCTCGGTGACCTCGACGAGGGCGGCTCGCACACCCACACCGGGGGCTGACGCCGTTCGCTGCCCGGCGAGCGGGTCGCGCCGGCTGCTGCCAGCCGGTTCACTACCCCAGAGGCGGTCGCTGTCGACGGCGACCCGGACATGACAGGCGGCATGCCAGGCGGGAGGCACAGCGTGACCCAGGGTCGCCGGGTGTTGCTGACCGGGGTCTCCGGACAGTTCGGCGGGCTCGTGGCCCGCGCGCTCGAGCAGCGCGACGACATCCTCGAGATCGTCGGCATCGACGTGAGGGAACCGTCGTCAGACCTGCGTCGGACCGAGTTCGTCCGGGCCGATCTCCGGAACCCGCTGGTCGGGCGGGTCCTCGAGGCCGCCGCGATCGACACCGTGCTGCACCTGTCGCTGACCTCGCAGCCGGGAGCCGCCGGCGGACGCTCCTCGATGAAGGAGCACAACGTCATCGGCACGATGCAGCTGCTGGCGGCCTGCCAGGCCTCGCCGGTCCTGCGACGCGTGGTGTTCAAGTCCACCGGTGCCGTGTACGGATCGGCGCACACCGACCCGGCGTTGTTCCGCGAGGAGTCGACGCCCCGGATCCCGCCACGGCAGGGGTTCGGGAAGGACGCCAGCGAGGCCGAGGGCTACGTCCGGATGCTGGGGCGGCGGCGGCGCGACCTCGACCTGACGATCCTGCGGCTCGCCAACCTGGTCGGTCCCCGGGTCGACAGCGCGTTCCAGTCCTTCTTCGCCCTCCCGGTGCTGCCCACGGTGCTCGGTTTCGATCCCCGGCTCCAGTTCTGTCACGAGGACGACGCGGTCGGGGCGTTGGTCCACGCAGCGACCGGGGATCGTCCCGGCACGGTGAACGTGGCGGGGGCGGGGGTCCTCTACCTCTCCCAGGCCATCCGGCTGGCCGGCCGGGTGCCCGTGTCCGTCCCTCTGCCCTTCGTGTCGGGTCTGTCCGCTGTCCTCAGGCGTTCGGGTCGGGCCGACGTGGCTCCCGACCAGCTGCGCATGCTGCAGTTCGGGCGCGTCATGGACACGACCAAGCTGCGTGAGGAGTTCGGGTTCGAGCCCCAGTACACCACCAGGGCCGCCTTCGACGACTTCCTCGAACGCCGACGGCTGCGTGGCATGATCGACCGTGACGAAGCCGTCCGGCTCGAGCGCGAGCTCTACGACTTCCTGCAACGCAAGGGTCAGGAACGCTTCCTCGAGTCCCAGCGTGCGGGGCAGGAGGGCCGGGCATGAGCGATCCCGCCGAGAGCGAGGCGCAGGTCTTCTCCCTGGACGAGCAGCGGGCGGCGAGGGATGCCCGGGCCCACGACACGGACGAGGCAGCCGGTCGCGCGCGGTGTGGCGCGCTGACGGCCGCCGGGCAACCCTGCCGCAACTACGCGGTCGCAGCAGGCCGGTGCCGGGTGCACGCGGCCTCCGAGAGTGACACCGAGGTGGTGGCCCCCCGCACGGCAGCGCGCCGAGCGCCGGGGCTGGCGGGTGGCGCGCCCGGGGTCCGGCCCGGCGCTCGCCCTCACCCCGCGATCTCCGACACCCGGGGTGGCAGCATCGCCGAGGGCGGCCGGGGCACCCGTCCCGGCCAGGCCCGACGGGGTGCTCCCCCAGCGACCGGCCGTGACGCCGGCGCTGCGGGTCCCCCTGGTGGGTCGGCGGCGGGCGGGCACAGCTCGGTGCGTGCCGGTGATGGCGACACCGGCCGGGTCGGCACCGGTGGTCAGGGTGGGGGAGCGCGGCCCGGAACCTTCGCCTGGGCCGACACGCAGCTGCTCCAGCGCGGGTTCGGGTCCGCCATCGATGGCCTCGAGCTGCTGCGCGACGCCGCCGACGATCGGTTCCTGGACGCGCTGCGCGGGCTGGTCGGCTTCCTGCGCCGACGGGCGACGGGTAGCTACGAGATCGACGATTTCGGGTTCGACGAGGACCTGACCACCCACGTGCTGATGCCGCTGCTCCGACCGTTGCACCGCCACTACTGGCGGGTGACCTCCCACGGGATCGAGCACGTCCCCTCCGAGGGCGGCGCGCTGCTGGTGGCCAACCACGCGGGCACGCTGCCCGCCGACGCCTTGATCACGCGGCTGGATGTGTTCGATCTGACCGGCCGGCACGCGCGGGAGCTCGGCGCCGACCTGGTGTTCCGGACCCCCTTCGTCGGGGAACTGGCCCGCAAGACCGGAGCGACGCTGGCCTCCGGCGACGACGCCGACCGGCTGCTGGCCGCCGGCGAGCTGGTGGCCGTGTGGCCCGAAGGCTTCAAGGGCCTCGGGAAGCCGTGGAAGGACCGGTACAAGCTGCAGCGCTTCGGTCGGGGTGGGTTCGTGGCGACGGCCTCCCGCGCGCAGGTCTCGATCATCCCCACGGCCATCGTCGGGAGCGAGGAGATCTACCCGATGCTGTTCGATCTCCGGATCGTCGCTCGGCTCCTGGGCTTCCCCTACTTCCCCGTGGTCCCCCAGATGTTCGCGCTCCCGCTCCTGGGTCCCTTCGCGTTGCTGCCGCTGCCGAGCAAATGGGTGATCGAGTACGGGGAGCCGATCGAACCGAGCTCCTTCGGGCCCGACCTCGCCGAGGACCCGATGGCGCTGTTCGACCTCACCGATCAGGTCAGGGAACGCATCCAGCAGATGCTCTACCGCAACCTCATGGGGCGGCGGTCGGTGTTCCTGTGAGCCGGATCACAGCGAGGCGGCCTGGCTGAGCTGGACCACCGCGGCCACCACGATGAGCAGCAGCAGCGCGGCCAACGCGATCGTCGTTCCGTGTCGCATGTCGGGGTCTCCGGTGCGGGGCGATCGGTCGGGTCGGCGGTGGCGAGGAGTCAGGAACCGTCGGGGGCGACGGTGGGCTGGTCGGCATCGTCCTCGTCGAGGCCGGGTGCCACCTCGACGACGTCAGCGCGGCCGAGGATCTCCTCGGCCGGCGCGCCCTCGAGCAGCGCGATGGTCTTGTGGCGCTCCTGGCGGAGGTAGCCGACGAGGGCCGAGCGGTCGTCGAGGTAGCGGCGGCAGTCCAGCTCGAGGGTGATCGAGATCCCCGACCGACCGGCGGCGCCGATGCCCGCCCGGGCGTCTCGCCCGACCTGTGCCAGGAACGACGCCAGCGGGAGGCGGCCGTGTCCCAGGGGTGCGTGGCTGTCCCGGGGCCCGCCCCGGTGGTCGGAGACGTGGAGGTGGACCGCCTGCTCCCGCAGGGTGAGGTACGCCTCGTTGATGTCCACGTCCGCGACCCCGAAGTGGCTGGTGTCGAGGACGACGTGGTGGAAGGGGGCGAGGTCCTCGGCGGTCGTGTAGCGGTGGAAGCGGACCGGTCGGTTCCCGACGGCGACGGGGTAGAGGTTCTCGACCCCGACCCGACACCGGTGGGCCGCGGCCTCGTCGTCGGCTGCCTCGAGCAGCCAGCGGTGGAAGCCCCGCTGCCAGCGGTAGGGCGGGTGGACGATCATGAGATCGGCGCCGATGGCCCCCGACAACGCCAGGGACCGTCTGGCCTTGTCCACCGGGTCCGTCCCGAACACGCGGCGGGTCAGCAGCAGGAACGGTCCGTGGACCACGTCGACCCCGAGCCCCTCGGTCGCGCAGGCCGCCCGGATGCGCTCGGCGTCCTGGGTCGCCGGATCCTGCGTGACCATCAGCTCCGCGGCGTCGTACCCGGCTTCGGCCAGCACACCGAAGGCCCAGTCGAGCGGACGGGCGAAGAGGGGGCCGGTGGAGGCGAGCAGGCGCATGCCCCCGACGCTACCGCCCGGACGTGTCGGACCCCCACCGGTGGGGTGGTCGCCCGACGGGCGTCCTTCGCCGCGTGGTCGCGGCTCAGTCGTCGGTGCGCTCGCCTGCGGCCAGCAGCTCGGCGATCACCTCGTCGAAGCTCACGTCCTCCTCCTCGGCGGTCTGCCGCGCCAGCAGGAGGGTCATGCGGTCGAGGGCGAGTGGCTGGTCGCGGACCGGGTGGGGTTCGCGCACGGGCTCGGGCTCCGGCTCGGGCTCCGGCTCGGGCGCGGGTCCCGGCTCCGCGGCCACCGGCGCTGGTTCGGTCGTGGGCTCGGCCTGGGTCTGGGGCTTGGGCTGGGGCTTGGCTTCGGGCGTCGGCTCCGGCGTGGGTTCCGGCTTCGGCGCTGGCGCCGCACCCACGGGCTTGCGGAACACCTGGGTGACCCAGATCTGGCCGCCGCTGTCGACGACGACGCCCACACCGAGCTGCGTCCAGTCGCTGTCGAGGATGTTGCGCCGGTGCCCGGCGGAGTTCATCAGGGCACCGTGGATCGTCGCCACGCTCGGGCCTCGACCGACGTTCTCGCCGACCTTCTGCCACCCGCTGACCGCCGATCCGAGGTTCGGGTTGTGGTGGAGGTTGCCGGTGTCGGCCATGACCCGGCTGTGGGAGCGGGCGACCGAGCTCAGATCACCGGCCACGGACAGGGCCGGTAGCCCCTGGGCCGCGCGCTCCGAGTTCACGGCGGCGACGAACTGGGCCTCCATCCCGCCGTCGGCGAAGGCCGGCGTGCTCACCGGGGGGAGCAGCGCGGCGAGCAGGATGACCACCAGGGCCGCAAGCGTCGGTGTCACCCGACGTCGCGGTGCGGTGCGCGATGTGTCCACGGTGCCGTCCGTTCCTCTGGACGGAGCCCGCGTGGGGGAGGAGGTGCCATCGGGCGTCCGACGGCCGTGCCCGCAGCCGTGGTCCCCTGGCGTCGCCGACCGCCCCGTGTGAGGGGATGCCCCGGCCGGTGAGCTCCGTCATCGTGCTGCACGGCGGGTATCGACCGCCTGCGTCGCTAGCTTGAGCGGGGCTGATCGACGGGCACGGGCATCGGGCTGCGCTCGCGGTGCCGGAGCCGCGAGGCCTCGCGACCCGAGGTCGCGCCGGAGGGCAGGAGGCGGGGCATGCCACGGAGGCAGCGCGGTGCCCCGCCCGTCGTCGTCCTCTACACCCGGGCCGGCTGCGGGCTGTGCGAGCGAGCCGGTCGGCTGGCCCGCAGGGAGGCCGGACGCAGCGAGTTCCGCACGGTCGATGTCGACACCGACCCGGCCCTCACCCGGCGCTACGGCGTCCGGGTGCCGGTGATCACGGTCGATGGCGTCGAGGTGGCCGAGCTGGAGCTCGCCCCGGGCCAGGTCCGCCGCGCGGTCCGGGTCGCCCGACGCTCCGCTCGTCGTCGAGCGTGAGCGCGTGTCCCGGCTCCGGATCCGGGTGGGCCGGGTGAGGCCGTGGGTGTGACGCCCGACCGGCCACCCGCATAGCCTCCGCGCCGGGAGCCCACGGCGACCCGCAGCGGCCCCGGTGGTGATCGGTCATCGACCGGACGGCGACGTGGCCGTGGGACAGGACGGTCCGGAGGAGCAACGCGTGCGCGATGGCCCGATCCCGGCGGCCACGGTGGCCAGGTTGCCGGTGTACCTGCAGGCGCTGCTCGAGGCCGCGGAGGCCGGCGTCGACGTGGTCGCCAGCGACGACCTCGCCCGTGCGGCGGGCTACAACGCCGCCAAGGTGCGCAAGGACCTCTCCTACCTCGGCACCCACGGCACCCGGGGGGTCGGCTACGACGTCGAGGGGTTGGCGCGCGAGCTGTCCCTCGCGCTGGGACTGGTCGAGGACCGGCCGGTGGTGCTGGTCGGTGTCGGCAACCTGGGACGCGCGCTGGCCAGCTACGACGGCTTCCGGCGCCGCGGGTTCCGCCTCGCTGCGCTGCTCGACGCCGCACCGACGGTCATCGGGCAGGAGGTGGCCGGCTCCCGGGTGCGGTCGGTGGCGGAGCTGGAGGAGGTGGTGGCCGAGCACGCCAGCAGCCTCGCCGTGCTGGCCATCCCCGCAGCACAGGCGCAGCCGATGGTCGACCGGTTGGTGGCTGCCGGCGTACGGGCGATCCTCAGCTTCGTGCCGACGCACCTCTCGGTCCCCGATGGCGTCACCCTGCGTCGCGTGGACCTGGCCACCGAACTGCAGATCCTCTCCTTCTACGAGCAGCTGGTCGTCGACGCGCCGGCACCGACCGCGCCGTTCTGACGGACGGAGCCCGGCGGCTGTGACAGCCGGCGCTTGCCATCGCGCGGGCTGGGGCGGGGGCGAGCGGGCCGGTACGCTAGCCCCGACCGGTCACGTGGCGGCGTGGGGTGGCAGCGGCGGCCCTGGCCGCGCCGCGCTGGTCCGGATGCCCCACGTGTGGCCTCGCGCCTCACGTCCCCCGTCCAACGACCTCGGAACGGTCGCGATCGACCCTTCCGTCGAGAGGTTCCGTCCCCGTATGGCACTCCTGGTCGTCGGTTGCAACCACCGCAGCGCTGAGCTCGGGCTGCTCGAGCGCATCGCGGTCCCCGCCGACGAGCTCCCCAAGGCGCTGCACTCGGTGGTGGCGCTGGAGCACGTCACCGAGGCGGTCATCCTGTCCACCTGCAACCGCGTCGAGGTCTACGCCCAGGTGACCCGGTTCCACCCCGGCCTGCAGGAGGTCCGCGGGTGGCTCGCGGAGCGGGGTGACGTCCACCCCCAGGACCTGGACGCCCTGCAGTACAGCTACCACGACGATCGGGCCGCGGCGCACCTGTTCGCCGTCGCCGGAGGCATCGACTCCATGGTCGTCGGGGAGCGCCAGATCGCCATGCAGGTCAAGCAGGCGATGGAGGTGGCGCGCACCGAGGGCACCGCCCGCCGGGTGCTCCAGCGCGTGTTCCGCCAGGCCGTCAGCGTGGGACGACGGATCCGCAACGAGTCCCGGATCAGCGAGGGCGCCTCCTCCATGGTCGATGTCGGGCTGGCGGCCGTGGACGCCCGCAGGGGCATCCCGCTGGCCGGCGCCCGGGTCGCGGTCGTCGGCGCCGGTGACCTGGGTTCGCTGGCGGTGCGGCGGGTCGCTGACCTGGACGCCGGCCACGTGACGATCTGGAACCGCAGCGCGGACAAGGCCCACCGCCTGGCCGCGAAGCTCGCGGGCACGGTGCCCCACGCTGTCGTCGACCGGCTCGACGCGGCCCTGGCCGACGCCGAGGTGGTCGTGTGCACGACCGGTGCCGCCGACACCCTCCTCGGGACCGAGCTGGTGCAACAGGTCGTGGACCAGCGCCGGTGGGAGGTCGACGGCACGGCGGCGAGCGACGTCGATGGCGGTGCGCTCGGGACCCCCTCGTCGCTGGTGCTGCTCGACCTCGGCGTCCCCCGCAACGTCGACCCGGCCTGCGCCCGACTCCCGGGGGTCGAGCTGGTCGACGTCTCCGACGTGCATCGCCTCGCCGTACGAGGCCACACCGGCACGGTGCTGGCCGAGGCCCGTCGCATCGTGGAGGAGGAGGTCGAGCGGTTCGTCGGATGGACCCGGGCCGCTGAGGTGGAGCCCACCATCCGGGCCATCCGGACCCAGGCGGAGGCGGTCCGACAGGCCGAACTCGAGCGGCTGCGCGGCAAGCTCGCCTCCCTGGACGACCAGCAGCGAGCCGCGGTCGAGTCGCTCACCCGGGGCATCGTCAACACCCTGCTCCACCACCCGACGGTGCGCCTGAAGGAGCTCGCCGACCTGGGTGGTGCGGATCCGGGGGTCGAACTCCTGCGGGAGCTGTTCGACCTGCCCGAGGGCGAGGCGTGAGCCTCGGGCTGCCGTCCACGGCCGTCGGCCGGCCCTGGCGGATCGCGACCCGGCGGTCCCCGCTGGCGCAGGTCCAGGCCCGCTCCGTCGCTGAGGCCCTGCGGGCCGCCACGGGCCGCAACGCCGAGCTCGTCCCCCTCTCCACCACCGGGGACGACCATCCCGAGCGCGCCATCGAGGCCTTCGACGCCAAGGGGCTGTTCGTCGATGGGACGCGTGCAGCGGTCCTCGAGGGCGACTGCGACCTGGTCGTCCACTCCTACAAGGACCTCCCCAGCGACGCCCACCCGGAGCTCGTCGTCGCCGCCGTGCCGGCCCGGGTCGATCCCCGGGATGCGTTGGTGTCCCGCGAGGGGTGGCACCTGGCCGAGCTGCCACGCCACCGTCCCGTCACCATCGGCACTTCGGCGCCCCGGCGCCGCGCCCAGCTCCAGCGTCATCGTCGTGACGTCCTGGTCCAGCCCTTGCGTGGCAACCTCGGGACCCGGCTCCGGGCGGTCTCGGAGGGCCACCTCGACGCGGTCGTGGTCGCCCTCGCCGGGCTGCTGCGGCTGCGGCCGGAGACCGATGGCCTGATCGCGGTGCCGCTGGAGCACGGTGAGATCCTGCACGCACCGGCCCAGGGGGCGCTGGCCGTGGAGTGCCGGCGTGATGCCGCAGCGACCCGCAAGGCGCTGGCCCAGCTCGACGACCCGGTGACCCGGACCGAGATCACGGCCGAGCGGGAGCTGCTGGTCCAGCTCCAGGGTGGGTGCTCCGCGCCGATCGGTGCCCACGCGGAGGTGCGGACGACCGCCACCGGCCAGCAGCGGCTGGTGCTGCTGGGGCTGGTCGGCGATCCGAACGGCACCCGGCTGTACCGCGCCTCCCACGAGACCGCCCCCGACGACGCCGTGACCCTCGGCCGCGCGATGGCCGCCACGCTGCTCGAGGCCGGCGGCGGCGAGGTCCTGACCGCCCTGCGTGCCGAGCCGACGTGAGCGCCGAGGCGGCGCCCCTCGCCGGTCAGCGGGTGCTCGTGGCCCGGACCAGGGAGCAGGCCGGCGAGCTCAGCCGCCGGGTGCGCGCGCTCGGCGGGCGGCCCGTCGAGGCGCCGGTGTTGCAGCTCGGGCCGGGGGAGCAACCGGCGCTGGCTGCCTCGCTCCGGCGGCTGGCGCGTGGCGAGGTGGCGGTCCTGGCGCTGACCTCGCCGAACGGGGTGGACGCCGTCGCGGACGCGATGGCGGCTGCGGAGCTGCCGGCCGGCATCCTGGCACGGGTGGGACTCGTCGCCTGCGTCGGTCGTGGCACCGACGACCGGCTGGCCGAGCGCCTCGGACGGCGCGCCGACCTGCTGCCGCCACAGGCGACCACGCGCTCACTGGGGGCGGCGATCCCGGCCGGCCACGGCACCGCGCTCCTGCCCCGCGCCGACCTCGCCAGCCCGGAGCTGCCCGCCGCCCTCGCGGCCAAGGGGTACGAGGTCGATGAGGTGGTCGCCTACCGGATCCTGCGGCCAGCGGCGCTGCCGGCACCGGTGCTCGCGCAGCTCGCCCGGGGTGAGATCGACCTCATCGCCGTGACCTCGCCTTCGACGGTCCACAACCTGGTGGCGCTGCTCGGTGGTCATCGCTGGTCGGGCAGGCTGGTCTCCATCGGCCCGGTGACCTCCGCCGCCTGCGCATCGCACGGGTTGACCGTGGCCGCCGAGGCGGACCCCCACGACCTCGACGGGCTGGTGGCGGCGTTGGTCGCTGCGGCGCGGTGACCAGGGCCACGGCGCGACGGGTCGGGCCCTCGGGCGGGGCGCGGAGAGCGCCGAGGAGGGGCGACGCAGGGAGGTCTACCCTGCGGCCCCCAGGCACGTCATGCCGATCGGTGGAGAACCTGTGAAGGAACGGCTGCGGCAGCTGCCCGTGATCGGCACCGCGCTCGAGGTCCAGGAGCGCTACGTCAGCGACGCGGCCGATCCGCTGGCCGCCGCTATCGCGTTCTTCGCGTTCCTGTCGCTGTTCCCGCTGCTGCTCCTGGCGGTGTCGGTGGCGGGGTTCGTCCTCGACGACCCCGCTGATCAGCTCGCGGTAGCGGAGCGGGTCACCGAGGCCATCCCCGGCTTCGAGGAGACCGTCGAGGGGGAGGACAGCCAGGTCGCCGAGCTGCTGGCCGGCGTGGTCGCGCAGCGCGGCACGATCGGCACCATCGGGCTGGCGATCCTGCTGCTCTCCGGGCTCCGTGTCGTCAACGCCGCGATGGTCGCGACCCGCGTGGTGTTCCGGGGGGCCGTCCTGACCGGCGCGAGGAAGAAGCTCCGCCAGGTCCTCGCGCTGGTGGGCCTCGGCCTGCTCGCTGTGGGCAGCACCCTGGCGGCCTCGACCGCCGGGACCGGTCTGGGCATGATGCCGGCGAGCCTGTCGCTGCTGCTGTCCTTCGGGCTCAGCTTCGTGCTGGACGTCGGTCTGTTCCTCGGCGCCTACACGCTGCTCTCCCCGACGGCCGTCCTGAGCGTCAGGGACCGGGTGCCGGGAGCGATCCTGGCCGGAGCGGGGTGGAGCATCCTGAAGGTCGCCGGTGCCAGCTGGGTCGGGAACCAGATCGAGGGTGCGAACGCGCTGTACGGCGCGCTCGGCAGCGTCATCGCGCTGCTGCTGCTGTTCTACCTCGCCGGACGGCTCTACCTGTACGGGGCGGTCCTGTCCGCCGTGCGCTACGAGCGGGTCCACGGCCCACTGATCGCCCCGCATGAGCTGGAGCAGCTCGGGCTCGACGCCGGCGACGGGAACGGTGGCGACGAGCAGGAGCGCAGCCGCGACCGTCAGCCCGGCCCGGCCGCGGCCAGCGTGCCGCGCGACCCCGATGGTCCGCCCCCACCTCCGCGGGTGGCCGCGACCGCCCGGCCGGTGGACCCGGGGCCCCAGGCGCCGGCCGGGACGATCAGCAGCGGCACCCGTGCTCGGCTGGTGGTGGCGGAGGCGGGCGGGCGGCAGCTCGCCGCGGACGCCTCCGAGCGCCCGGAGCCGGGCCGTGACGCCCGAACCGCCGTGGCCTTCGCCCTGGCCGTCGGCGCGCTGGCCGCGGGCTGGCGCTTCCTCGGGGGCTCGGATCGCTGACCGGTGCGCCGGGGAGCGCACCGCGGTGGTTACCCTGCCCCGAGTCCTCCCGACGAGCTGAGGTCGACCCCCGATGTCCCCGCCCGAACGGCGGCCGCGCCGCCTGCGACGCACGTCGGCGCTGCGACGGGCCTTCGCGGAGACGACCGTGCCGGCCAGCTCGCTGGTCCTGCCGGTGTTCGTCGCCGCGGAGCTCGACGAGGCGGTGCCGGTCCCGTCGCTGCCCGGTGTGTTGCAGCACAGCGTCGCCTCGGCGGTCCGGATCGCCGAGGACTGCGTCGCTGCCGGGGTGGGTGGGGTGATCCTGTTCGGCCTGCCGGCGGGGAAGGACCCGGTCGGCGCGAGCGGCTGGGACCCCGCAGGGCCCGTGCCCCGGGCGCTGGAGGCGATCCGTGCCGCCGTGGGGGACGACCTCGTCCTGTGGGCCGATGTCTGCCAGTGCGAGTACACCGACCACGGGCACTGCGGGCCCCTGGACGCCACCGGGCAGGTCGACAACGACGCGGCCGTCGAGGGCTACGTCCGTGACGCCCTCACCTACGCCGCGGCCGGGGCCGACCTCGTCGCCCCGTCGGGGATGATGGACGGCCAGGTCGCTGCGATCCGTCAGGGGCTGGATGCCCACGGGGCCACCCAGGTCGGCATCGTCGCCTACGCGGCGAAGTACGCCTCGGCCTTCTACGGACCCTTCCGGGACGCCGCCGGCTCCAGCATGGTCTCGGGGGACCGGGCCGGTCACCAGCTCGACCCGGCCAACGCCCGGGAGGCTGCTCGCGAGCTGGACCTCGACGCTGCCGAGGGCGCCGACGCCCTGATGGTCAAGCCGGCACTCGCCTACCTCGATGTCGTCGCCGAGGCCCGCCGGCGCCACGCGCTGCCCGTCGCCGCCTACCACGTGTCGGGCGAGTACGCGATGGTGCGCGCCGCCGCCGAGCGAGGGTGGCTGGACGGGGATGCGGCGCTGCGCGAGTCGGTCCTCGCGATCCGTCGTGCCGGTGCGGACCTCGTCCTCACCTACGCCGCGCTGGAGCTGGCCCGGGGAGGGGACGCATGAGCGAGGCACTGGTCACCGAGGCGTACCCGGACCTGGTCCCGACCGAGGACTGCCCCCGGTGGTTGCGGGAGACCCCGCTGGCCCACCGCGGGCTGCACGAGCCGGGCGGCGCACCGGAGAACTCCCTGCCGGCCTTCGCCGCCGCGGCCGCGGCCGGCTACGGCGTCGAGCTGGACGTGATGCTGAGCCGCGACGGGGTCCCCGTGGCCTCCCACGATCCCACCCTCGAGCGCACCGCCGGGCGGGGGGAACGGGTCGATGACCTGACGGTCGCCGAGCTCGCCACCGTCGGGCTCAACGGGACCCGCGCGCACGTGCCGACCCTGGCGGCCGCGCTGGCTGAGCTGCGCTCGGTGCCGGTCATGGTCGAGCTCAAGCAGCCGTCGCTGCGGGTCGGTGGGCTCGAGGCGGCCGTCGCACGGCTGCTCGACGTCCACCCGGGACCGTGGTGCGTCGCGAGCTTCAACCCCGCCAGCCTGCGCTGGTTCCGGCGACACCGCCCTGCGGCGGTCCGCGCGCTGACGGCCGGGCCGGTCAACGGCGCCCGGCTGCCGCGGGTCGTGCGCCGGCGCATCGCCGAGCTCAAGGAGCTCCCGAGCGTGGCCCCCCATGCCGTCAGCTACGACCTCACCGCCCTGCCGAACGGGCCCTGCGACGCCTGGCGTGCCCGCGGTGGGGTGCTGGTCACCTGGACCGCTGACAGCGAGGCGTCCCTGGCCCGTGCCCGCGAGCTCGCCGACAACGTGATCTTCGAGAACGTCACACCCTGACGGCCGTCGGGCCGTCGGGCCGCTCCGTCCCCGAGGTCGGGGACGGGCCCGCGACCGAGGTGGTGGATGTGCGTACCGACCGTTCCGCAGCACTGTTCGCCCGCGCCCGGGCCGTCATCCCCGGGGGCGTGAACTCCCCGGTCCGTGCCTTCTCGAGCGTGGGCGGCACGCCGCGGTTCGTCGCCCGTGGCGAGGGAGCGACGCTGGTCGATGCGGACGGCAACCGCTACGTGGACCTGGTGAACTCCTGGGGCCCGCTGCTGTTCGGGCACGCCCGCGCCGAGGTGCTGGCAGCGGCCGAAGCGGCGATGCACCGCGGCTCCTCCTTCGGCGCGCCCACCGAGGGCGAGGTGCGGCTGGCCGAGGCCATCATCGACGCGGTGCCGTCGATCGAGAAGGTGCGGCTGGTCAACTCCGGCACGGAGGCGGGCATGAGCGCGGTCCGCCTGGCCCGGGGCGCGACCGGCCGGGCGAAGCTGCTGAAGTTCGTCGGCCACTACCACGGCCACGCCGATGCCCTGCTCGTCGCTGCCGGCTCGGGCGTCGCGACCCTCGGGATCCCCGGGTCGCCCGGGGTGACCGCCGGCGCCGCGGCCGACACCATCCTGGTGCCCTGGAACGATCGTGACGCGGTGTCGGCGGTCGTCACCGAGCACGGCGACGACCTGGCCGCGATCCTGGCGGAGCCCGTCCCGGCGAACATGAACCTGGTGCCGCCGACCGACGGGTTCCTCGCCTTCCTCCGTGAGCAGGCCGACGCCTGCGGGGCCGTGCTGGTGTTCGACGAGGTCATCACCGGCTTCCGGCTGGCCCGGGGCGGCGCCCAGGAGCGGGAAGGGGTGCGCCCCGACATCACGGTGCTCGGCAAGGTGGTGGGCGGCGGCTTCCCCCTGGCGGCCTTCGGGGGCCCAGCGGCGCTGATGGATCACCTCGCGCCCGACGGCCCCGTCTACCAGGCCGGGACGCTGTCGGGGAACCCGGTGGCGGTGGCGGCCGGACTGGCGCAACTCGAACTGCTCGACGCGTCGGTCTACGACTGCCTCGAGGGTGCCACCCAGATCGTCGCCGACGGGTTCGCGTCGGCGTTCGCCGCCGCTGGTGTGGCCGCTCAGGTCACCCGGCACGGCACGCTGGCCGGGGTGGTGTTCGCCGCTGCCGCGCCCGAGCGGTTCGAGGACGTGGCCGGAGCCGATCACGCCGCCTACGCGCGGTTCTTCCACGCGATGCTCGAGCGGGGGGTGTACCTCGCTCCCTCAGGCTACGAGGTCGTCTTCACGTCGCTGGCCCTGGACACCGGCGCCCTGGAGCACGTCGTGGCAGCCGCCCGGGAGGCCGCCGAGGTGGTCGCGGCGGGGGTGACCGGATGAGGCCGGCGGCCCCGGCCGTTTGTTCGGGTCGGAGCCCGGTTGGTACCTTTGGCCCCCCAGGGCGGGCCCTTCGGCACGAGTAGGGCCGGATGGCCGTCCGGGCCAGCCGCGGGGCGATGTCCAGCCCGGTCAACGGGAGCGACAGGAGCGCAGGTGAGCGAGTGGTTCGGTGAGTTCTTCTCCGGCCTGGCGGCGGCGGGGCGTGCGCTCTACGAGTTCGGTGATCCGTCAGGTGGCGGGCAGGGTTGGGTCGGCGGTGTCATCATGCTGCTGTGGCTCGGTCCGCTCGGGGTGCTGCCGCTCTACATCGCGAAGCTGACCTACGGCAAGCACGAGTGGGTCTCGGCGACGATGGGCATCATGGGGGCCTCCAGCCTGCTGTGGTGGCTCCACGGGGTCATCCCCCACGTCTGGATCCAGTTCACCGAGTCCGCCCGTGATGTGCTGGCGGGCGTCATCTTCCCGGAGTCCGTGGGGTTCAACCTCGGTGCGGAGACCCGGATCGAGATCGCCGACATGTACATGGTGGCCACCGAGGGCACGCTCCAGGCGCTGATGATCGGCGGCATCGTCGTCACGATCTGGGCTGCGCTGCGGATGCAGCGCAGCCTGCCCAAGACCCTGGCGGCGGGGGAGACCAAGCCGGAGTCCGGTGGGTACAAGTGAGCCGAGCCGGCGAGAGCCGTCCGGCCGGGTGAGCGCGACCGCACGTCGACGAGGGGAGGTGCACCATGGGGAAGACCGACCGGGGGGAACACCCCCTGATCTTCGATGACTACACCGTCCAGCAGGTCGACGCCCAGTGGTTGCAGGAACGGGTCAAGCCGAAGCGTCACATCGGGCTGACCCCGGAACTGTGCATCCTGTGCCGTGCGTGCGAGGATGTCTGCCCCTGGGAGTGCATCTACATGATGTCGCCCGACATCATCCAGGATGCCGACTCCTCGTCGCTGAAGACGCTGGCGTCCCAGTCGCACGCGGTGTTCATCATCGATGACAACGAGTGCACGCGGTGCGCCATCTGCGTGGAACGATGCCCGTCCGACGCCTTGTGGCTCGGCCGCGTCGAAGGGTGAGGTGAGCGGCCCGGTCGGTCCCGACCGAGCCGCACGACAGGACGGCGCTCACACAGCGCCACGCAGGACCGACCGAGAGAGGGACGAGCGTGCCGAAGCTCCCGACGTTCGACGACGTCAAGGGCAACGTCCAGGACAACGTCATCTGGAAGTCGATCTTCCGCCCAGGCTCCATCTACCGGAAGGGCTACCGGGACACGTCCCGGGACCGGGCGCTCGCATCGATGAACAACGTCCTCTACCACCTCCACCCGGTGAAGGTGAAGCGGCACGGCCTGAAGCTCACCTACACCTACTGCCTCGGTGGCCTGAGCTTCTTCATGTTCATCCTGCTCACCGTGACCGGCATCTTCCTGATGTTCTTCTACACCCCCGCCGCCGGCGCCGGGACGGAGATCGCCTACCTCAACATGCGGGAGCTCTCGGCGTCGGTCACCTTCGGCCAGCTCGTGCGCAACCTGCACCGATGGGGCGCCCATGCCATGGTGTTCACGGTGTTCCTGCACATGGCCAGGGTGTTCTACCACGGGGCCTACAAGCCGCCGCGGGAGTTCAACTGGGTGGTCGGGGTCATCCTGCTGCTGCTCACCCTGTTCCTGTCCTTCACCGGCTACCTGCTGCCCTGGGACCAGCTGGCGCTGTGGGCGGTGACGGTCGGGACCAACATGGCTGGCTTCACGCCGGTGTTCGGTGACCAGGTCCAGTTCGTGCTCCTCGGCGGCGTGGAGATCGGACCCGAGACCCTGCTGCGCTGGTACGTGCTGCACGTGCTGTTCATCCCCTTCATCACGGTCATCTTCCTCGCGGTCCACTTCTGGCGGATCCGCAAGGACGGTGGCATCTCGGGCCCGCTGTAGGTCGTCGGCCGTCCCGCCCGACGCGTCGTCGCCCCGAACCGCTGAGAGAGGCACCCCGATGAGCGAGGAGATCACCCCGGATCAGGAGGTCTACGACCGCCTGATCGCCGAGGGCAAGAGCGAGCGCATCGCCCGTGCCAAGGCCAAGGCTGCCGCCGTGCGCGCCAGCAAGATCGCCGACGGGGCCACGCTGGGTCCGAGATCGCCCGAGGAGGCGCAGAAGGCGCTGGAGTCCGCCCGCGCTGCGTCCGGAGGTGGCGGTGTCGCGACCAAGACCGCCGCTCCGGCCGAGGGCGCCGACGCGGGAGGTGGCGGCCGGCTCACGCCCGAGGAGCGCGCTGCCCGGGTCGCCGCATCGCTCGGCAACGGGGGCAAGCAGCCCGCGTCGATGGGTGTCCCGACCTCCTCGACCCACACCCACCGCCTGCTCGCCCTGGTCCCCCCGGCCGGGATCCAGCAGGTGCAGTCGAAGCAGATGGACAAGGTCTACACCTGGCCGCACCTGCTGCTGGTGGAGTTCGTGGCGCTGCTGGCGGCGGGGTCGCTGTTGCTGATCGCCTCCTTCTTCCTCGATGCCCCCCTCGGCTCCCTGGCCAACCCCCAGGAGGTCCCGGCGATCAACAAGGCGCCCTGGTACTTCATGGGGCTCCAGGAACTGCTGGCCTACCTGCACCCGATGGTCGCCGGGGTCACCCTGCCGGGGGTGTTCGTCGTGATGCTGATGGCGGCGCCCTACGTGGACAAGAACCCCTCGGCGAAGCCGGAGAACCGCAAGCTCGCCAACATGGCGTTCACCTTCTTCCTCGCCTTCTGGGGCATGTTGGTGGTGATCGGGTCCTTCCTCCGCGGCGCCGGGTACGCCTGGGCGTGGCCGTGGGTGCAGGGGCTCGGCTTCACCCTCTAGACGAGCGAGCCACGTGCGCGCCCCCGCGGCGCCGCACACGACCAAGGACGAGACCATGGCAGACGACGGCAAGAGCCGCTCGACGCTCAAGCCGGTCGAGCGCCGCACCTTCCTCCGCTACAGCCTCATCGGGTCCGTCGGTGCGGGTCTGGTGGGTTTCGGGCTCGGCACCCTCGGCATGCTGTGGCCCCGGCTCGGTGACGGGCTGTTCGGCGAGGTCGCGCTGGGCGATGCCCGCGACATCGCCAACGACGTGCTCAACGAGCGTGCGCCGATGCGGATCCCCGAGGGCGGGATCTCGATCGTGGTGTGGGACCCCTCCTCGAGGGCAGCCATGCGGGCCTACGGCGAGGATCACGCGATCCTGGACGACTCCACCGGGCTGATGGCGGTCAACTCCCAGTCCTGTCCCCACCTCGGCTGCGGGGTCCCCTGGTGCCAGTCATCCCAGTGGTTCGAGTGCCCCTGCCACGGGTCTCGCTACAACCGCTACGGCGAGTGGCAGGGCGGGCCCGCCCCCCGCGGCCTCGACCGGTACTCCAGCTTCGTCGACGACGCCGGCCAGTTCGTCGTCGACCTCGGTAACCCCCTGACCGGCCCGGCACGGACCGCCAACGCCCTCGAGCAGCCGCCCGAGGGTCCGGCGTGCATCGATGCCTGAGCCCGGGAGCCCTGCGATGAACCACCTCTTC
>SLQK01000272.1 GCA_007131525.1 Nitriliruptoraceae bacterium
ACGCCCTCGCGCAGCTCGTCGGGCACCGCGGCGAGCTCCACGTCGAGCTGGTTGATCATCCGCTGCAGCACCTGCTGCGGGGTGGCGGTGTCCTCCACCTCGTAGGTCTGGGGCCACAGCAGACCCTCGAAGGCCTCCAGCTCAGGATCGACCCCGGCGGGATCGGGCACCCACTCGGGGATGCGCAGCAACCCCGCGAAGGAGACGTCCTCGTCGTCGAGGTCCACCGCGCGCCGGGCCGCCAGGACCTCCTCGTAGTCCTCGACCTCATGGGCCGGGAACTGCTCGGCCAGCCGCTCCAGCGTCTGCGCGACCGTCAGGCCCTCAGGCACGGTGAAGCGGATGCTGGGTGGCGCCAACGGGCCGGCGGCCAGCACCGCGACGGCCTCCTCGTGGGTCATGCCGGTCTCGAGCTCGAACTGCCCGGGCTGCAGGACCGCCTCGAGGTCGACCTCCTCGGCGGCCGTGCGGAACCGGAAGGAGCTGCGCACCACCCCGAGCTCGACGAGTTCGTCACCGACGAACCGGACCGACGCGCCCCGCTGGACCGTGTACTCCACGGGCTGCCCGGGCTCGACGGCGGGGCTGAACACCTCGGTGTCGAGGTACCAGACGCCAGCGGCGACCCCAGCGACCATGAGCAGGCCGAAGGCCAGGAACCACCGCGAGCCCCGACTCAAGCGCACCCTGTGGCCTCCTCGTCCGTCCTGCTGCGTCCGTCCGGGGACCATCCGGCGCGGCTGCTGTGCTGCTGGAGCTGGTGGTGGTCAGTGCTCGGGTGAGCGCCGCTGGGCCTCCAGCACCGCCTGGAGCAGGACGCTGGCGGCGACCCGGTCGATCGTGTCCTTGCGGTCCGCGCGTGAGAGGTCGGCGTCCAGCAGCACCCGTTCGGCCTCGACGGTGGTGAACCGCTCGTCCCACAGCAGCACCGGCAGCCCGGTACGGCGGCGGAGCTCGTCGGCGAACCGGCGGGCACGGCCAGCAGCGCGACCCTCACGACCGTCAAGGGTACGCGGGTACCCGACGACGAGCCCAGCAGCGTCGTGGCGGCGGGCGGCATCGGCCAGCGCATCGATCGCCGGGTCCTCGGCATCGCGGGGCACGTGCAGCGTCTCGGCCGGGGAGGCGACCACCTGTCCCGGGTCGCTGAGCGCCAGGCCGATGCGGACCTCACCGAGGTCGATGCCAAGCAGCCGGCCGGTCCGCGGCAGCGCGTCGCCGTGCCCGGCCGCGTGGTCGGTGGGGTCGTGGCCGGGGTCGTCGGCCGCGTGGTCGGTGGGGTCATGCCCGGGGTCGTCGGCCGCGTCGTGCCCGGCGCTGGCGTCGTGCTCGGCCCCGATCACGCGGCACCTCCCGCTGCTCTGGCTTCGCGCGCAGCCACCTGCAGCGCCTCGTCCAGCTTCGCGCCCTGCTTGCCACCGGCCTGGGCGAGGTCGCCCTTGCCGCCGGCGCCCCCACCGACGACCTGCGCGGCCGGGTGGAGGATGGCACGGGCCTCGACCCCGGCCTCCGCGAGATCGGAGGTGACGGCCGCGATCAGCTGGGCCTTGCCCTCCTCGGTCGCGCTGCCCACCACGACGATGCCGCGGGTGGCGAGGTGGCCCCGGATCTCCGTGGCCAGGCGGCGCAGGTCGTCCATCGCGACGCCGTCGACCCGGTGCACGACGACCGCGAGCCCGTCGTCACGCTCGGCGGCGGCCGCGATCCGGGCCGCGTCCTTCGACAGCGCGGCGCCACGGGCCGCGGCGAGCTCCTTCTCCGCCGCCTTCAGGCGCTCGAGCAGCCCGGCCACCCGGACCACGGCCTGATCGGTCGGGACCTCGAGCAGCCGGGCGATCTCCTCGGCGACGAGGCGTTCGTGGGACAGGTAGGTCAGGGCGTCCTCGCCGGTCAGCGCCTCGATCCGGCGGGTGTTGGAGCCGATCGACTCCTCGCGCACCACGGTGATCGTGCCGATGGTGGCCCCGGTGGGCACGTGGGTGCCGCCGCACAGCTCCTTGGAGAAGTCCCCGATCGTGACGACCCGGACCACCTCGCCGTACTTCTCGCCGAAGTTGGCCACCGCACCCGCCGCCCGGGCCTCATCGAGCGGCAGCACCTCGGTGTGGATGTGGGGGTTGGCGACCACGCGACGGTTGACGATGCGCTCGAGCAGGTCCAGCTCGTCGCGGGAGACCCGGTCGAAGTGGGGGAAGTCGAACCGCAGCCGTCCAGGGGTGACCAGCGAGCCGGCCTGCTGCGCGTGGCTGCCCAGGACCTCCTTGATGGTCGCGTGGAGGACGTGGGTGGCCGAGTGGCTGCGGGCGGTGGCAACCCGACGATCCCGGTCCACGGTGGCGTGCACCCCCTGGCCGGTGTGCACCTCGCCGGCCACGACCCGGGCCCGGTGGACGATGAGCCCGTCGACGGCCTCCTGGGTGTCGGTGACCTCGAGGCGGCCGGTGTCGGTCTCGAGCACCCCGGCGTCGCCGATCTGGCCCCCGGCCTCGGCGTAGAAGGGCGTGCGCGGCAGGACGATCTCGACCTCGTCGCCCTCGCTCGCACCGCTGAGCAGCCCGCCGGGGGTCACGATCGCCCCGAGCTCCGACTCCACCTCGAGGGCGCTGTAGCCCACGAACTCCGTGGCGCCGACCGCACTGGCGGCGCTCCGGTAGAGGTCGAGGCTCACCCCGTCCCCGCCCTTCTTCGCGGCGGCCCGCGCCCGGGCGCGCTGCTCGTCCATCAGTGCCTCGAACCGGTCGCGGTCCAGCGCGAGCCCGGCGTCCTCGGCGATCTCCGCGGTCAGGTCGATCGGGAACCCGAAGGTGTCGTGCAGCTCGAAGGCGACGTCACCGGGGAAGGTCCGCTTCGCCCCCGTCCCGAGCCCCTCGATCGCGGCGTCGACCCGCTCCAGCCCCTGGCGGATACGGGCCCCGAAGTCGGCCTCCTCGGCGCCGGCGACCCGGGTGATGAGGTCCCGCTGCGCGACCAGGTCGGGGTAGCCGGCACCCATCTGCTCGATCACCGCCTCGACCATCGGGACGAGCAGCGGCTGGCCACCGCCGACGTCCACGCCGAGCAGGTGGCCGTGTCGCACCGCCCGGCGCAGGAGCCGACGCAGCACGTAGCCGCGGCCCTCCTTGGCCGGCAGCACGCCGTCACCGATCAGGAACGCCGAGGTGCGCGCGTGCTCGGCGATGACCCGTAGGGAGACGTCGGCCTCCTCGGTGCCCTGGCCGTAGCCGGCGCCGGTCAGCGCCTCCGCCCGGGCGAGCAGCGGGGCGAACAGGTCGGTCTCGAAGACGTTGTCGACGTCCTGGAGCAGCACCGCCATGCGCTCCAGCCCGAGGCCGGTGTCCACGCTCGGCGCCGGGAGCTCACCGATGACCTGGCCGTCGGCGTCCTGGACGTACTGCATGAACACGAGGTTGTAGTACTCGAGGTAGCGCTCCCCGTTGACGGTGGGTCCACCCTCCTCGCCCCACGCCGGACCACGGTCGTAGTTCAGCTCCGAGCACGGGCCGCAGGGACCCGGCCCGCCGGTGGACCAGAAGTTGTCCGAGGCGTCCTTGCGGGTGGCGCCGTCGGGGATGCCGACGCGCTGGATGCGCTCCAGCGGGATGTCGGTCTCCTCCAACCAGCAGCGCTCGGCCTCGTCGTCGTCCTCGAAGATCGTGACCCAGATCCGCTCCGGGTCCAGGCCGTAGTCCTCCACCGAGACCTGGTAGCTCCAGCGGATCGCCTCCCGCTTGAAGTAGTCACCGAAGGAGAAGTTGCCCAGCATCTCGAAGAAGGACAGGTGGCGGGTGGTCCGGCCCACGTTCTCGATGTCGTTGGTGCGGACGCACTTCTGGTAGCTGACCGCCCGCTTGGACGGCGGGGTGGCGTCACCGAGGAAGTAGGGCTTGAAGGGCACCATGCCCGCGATCGTGAGCAGCAGCGACGGGTCGTTGGGGATCAGCGGCGCGCTGTCGTAGCGGCGCGCGCCGCGTTCCTCGTAGAAGTCGAGGAAGGTCTCTCGGATCGTCAGGGAGTCCACGTCGGGTCCTTGTCCTGCTCGCTGAAGGTGCGGTCCGCCCGGCGCCCGGGTGGCGGTCACGGGGAGGCGGGTGCGTGTCAGGCCCCGAGCGCGCTCCGCAGGCTCGGCACGTCGAACTGTCCGCGCAGCTCCGCCTCCCGCTCGGCGGCGGCGAGCCGGCCCTCAGCGGCGGCGGCCTTGAGCCGCTCGGTCATCCCGGCGGCGGCCCGCCCCGCGTTGCCAGCCAGGGTGCTCGGTTGCACCGCCCGCTGGGCGTCATCGAGTCGACGGACCACGTAGATGCCGATGACGACCCCGGCGCCGAGGCCGAGTGCCAGGGTGAACGCGCGCTTCACGTCAGGATCCTGTGTGGGAGGTCGAGGATGGGTCCCGCCGACGGCGGGCCGGCCGGACAGGGTGCCAGTGGACCACGCCGCGGGACGAGGTGCGTCACTCCGCCATCTTGCGGGTCGCACGGGCGGTGCCCGCGGCGAAGGCCGCCACCTTGATCAGGGGGTTGGAGACCGTGGCGTGCACCACCCCGACCAGTTGGTCGGTGGTGGCCGTGATCGACTGCACGCCGGCCACGATCGTGTCGATGCGGGCCAGCTCCACGTTCACCCCGGCCGCGGTCTCGGTCACCTGCTCCAGGGTCGGCAGCAGCCGGTCGGTGGTCTCCCTCAGACCCCGGGTCGCCTCCTCCAGCAGCCCGACGGTCTTGATCAGGGCGTAGGACGCCATGACCACCAGGGCCCCCCAGAAGACGACGGCGAAGACGATGGCCCAGTCCCTGACGGTCACGTGCGCTCCGGACGGTCGGTGTCGGTGGTCGTGGTGGACGGTCGCCGATCGCGGCCCGCGCGCCGCGCCTGCTCCCGCAGGGTCGCCAGCCGCTCGGCAACGGGTCCTTCGTGGCCGTGCGGACTCGGCTCGTACAGCACCGTGCCCGCCAACGCCTCGGGCAGGTAGCGCTGTCCGGCGGCGAACCCGCTCGGGTCGTCGTGAGGATAGTCATACCCGACGCCGTGCCCGAGCTGTCCCGCCCCCCGGTAGTGGGCATCGCGCAGGTGGGCGGGGACCTCGGCGTTGCCGGCGCGACGGACCAGCTCCTCGCCCGCCGCCAGCGTGCGTGCCACGCTGTTGGACTTCGGCGCCATGGCCAGGGCCAGGGCGGCATGCACCAGGGCGTAGCGCGCCTCGGGGAGACCGACCTTGTCGAGCGCCTCGAAGGCGGCGACGGCCAACGGGAGCGCCTGCCGGTCGGCCAGACCGACGTCCTCCGAGGCGAAGATCACCATCCGCCTCGCCAGGAACCGGGGATCCTCACCCGACGCGAGCATCCGCAGCAGCCAGTAGGTGGCCGCATCCGGATCGGAGCCGCGCAGGGACTTGATGAAGGCCGACACCTGGTCGTAGTGGCCGTCGGCGGCCTTGTCGTAGCGGAACCGCTGCATCGCGTCGGCGACCGCAGCGAGGTCGAGGCGGACCACCTCGGTGTCGGGGCCGTCGGCGGCTGGTCCCGTCACCCCGGCCGCAGCGGCGGCGACCTCCAGGGCGCTGAGTGAGGCGCGGGCGTCGCCGTCCCCGACCGCGATGAGGTGGTCACGGGCCTCGTCGGTCAGGGCGACCCGCCCGCCGAAGCCGCGCTCCGGGTCGGTGCAGGCCCGGGTGAGCAGCGTGGCCACGTCGTCCGGGGTCAGGGGCTCGAGGCGGACGAGCTGGCAGCGCGACAGCAGCGGCGCGTTGAGCTCGAAGAAGGGGTTCTCGGTGGTGGCGCCGATCAGGGTCACCCACCCGGACTCGACCCCGGGCAGCAGCGCGTCCTGCTGGCCCTTGTTGAAGCGGTGGATCTCGTCGATGAACAGCACGGTGCGGCGCCCGCGCAGCTCCAGGCGGCTGCGGCCCTCCTCGATGATGCGCCGGACGTCCTTCACGCCCGCGGTGACCGCCGACAGCTCGGTCCAGGCGGCCTCGACGTGGGCGGCGATGACCGTCGCGAGCGAGGTCTTGCCCACCCCCGGCGGTCCCCACAGCAGCAGGGAGCGCAGGTCGCCGCGGTCGAGCATGGCGCGCAGGGGCTTGTCCGGGCCGAGCGCGTCGAGCTGGCCGACGTACTCGTCGAGGTCGCGGGGGCGCAGGCGGGCTGCCAGCGGCATCCCGGCCGGCACCGCGCCGGGTCGGCGGTGTCGGCCGGCGGTGTCCGTGGCTGACGGGACCGCCGCCGACGTCACGGGCGGCGCCTCCTCCTCCGAGGACGGCGAGGTGTCAGCGAACAGCTGCGGGTCGGACATCGCACCACCGTACCGACGGTCATCGTGCGGCTGTGCCCGGGGCCGTAGGGTCGGGGTGAGAGGATCTCACGCCCGGCGCGGGTCACGCGTCGGGCCGGCGCCCGAGGCGAGGAGCGACCATGGCGATCGACGACGTCCAGGAGCGACTCAGCGGCCAGGCCGAGAAGGTGGGCAGCACGGTCACCGCGGCGGTCGATGAGCTGCGGGATCGCACCGCGGATCTGCTCCGCGCCGACGGTGGCTCGGTGTTCCGCGAGCTCCATCGGCTCGGGCGGCGGATCGACGCGGCCGAGGACCGGCTCGAGGCACACGTTGATGCCTCGGTGGCAGGTCTCGAGGACCAGCTCGCGCAGCTGCGTTCGGCCGCCAAGCGCAC
>SLQK01000352.1 GCA_007131525.1 Nitriliruptoraceae bacterium
CCTGCCAGTCGGGATCAGCACGCTTGATCGACAGGTCGACCTTGCCGTCCTCCTTGACATCGAGGATCTTGACATCCACCTCGTCACCCTCGGCGAGGTAGGCGTAGATGTTCTCGACGAAGTCGGCGTCGACCTCGGAGACGTGGACCAGGCCCGTGACCGCGCCACCGTCCTCGGTCGTGACCTCAACGAACGCGCCGTACTCCTCGAGTCGGACGACCTTGCCTTTGACGATCGATCCCTGCAGTGCGATCAACTCCTCGCGGATCGGTGGGCGCCCGCGCCGGCACCGGCGATCCGGTCGTGCCGCCCGAAGACCTTCGGTCGGCGTCTGAGAGCCCACGGTCGTCGACCGACCGGGGCGCGCGGTTGACGGCACCAGACGATGCCGCCGGACACCACGGTACGGAGCCGTCCCGCGGACGGCAACACGGCGGTGTCAGCCGGTGAAGCGTGCCCGTACCCCGTCCCACAACCGCGCGTACCACGGAGCCGGCTCCTGGATCCCGACCCGGCGGGGTGCGGTGATCAGCGGCCGGTCGACCTCGGGCGGGATCAGCGTGTACGCGACCTCGCCCGGCCGCACCAGACCGAGCTGCTCACGGGCGAGCAGCTCGATCGTGGTGTCGCGTTCGAGGTCGCGGACCCGCTGCTCGAGCTCGGCGTTGGCCGCATCGAGCGCAGCCGCCTTCTCCGTCAGGTGCTCGACACGTTCGCGGCCATCGAGGTAGCTCTGCATCGGGCTTGAGACGACCACGACGGCCACGGCCGCGACCACCAGGGTCGCGACGATCAGCGGGCGGTCCCCCCGCACCGTGCGCCGCACCCGGTGCTGCAACTCCGCCAGCCACGCGCGGATCCTCCGGACGGTTCCGTGCAGGATGACCGGACCGCCGCGCCCACCGTCGCGGCGACGGCGTCGCTCGAGCTCGCGCAGTCGGCGGCGTTCGTCCCAACGGTGGGCTGCGGTCACGAGGTCGGTCCCCTGATCAGGCGACGGTCAGGCGCGCGGGAAGGCGGCCTTGCCGGCGTACCGGGCGGCATCACCGAGCTGCTCCTCGATGCGGAGCAGCTGGTTGTACTTGGCGACCCGATCGGAGCGGGCCGGCGCGCCGGTCTTGATCTGGCCGGCGTTGGTCGCCACGGCGATGTCGGCGATGGTGGCGTCCTCGGTCTCACCGGAGCGGTGGCTGACCATCGTGGTCCAGCTGGCACGGTGGGCCATCGCCACGGTGTCGAAGGTCTCGGTCAGCGAGCCGATCTGGTTGACCTTGACCAGGACGCTGTTGGCCGCGCGCTCATCGATCCCGCGGCGCACGAACGTCGGGTTGGTCACCAGGAGGTCGTCACCGACCAGCTGCAGTCCGTCGCCGAGGCGCTCCGTCAGGAGCTTCCAGCCGTCCCAGTCCCCTTCGTCGAGTCCGTCCTCGATCGAGATGATCGGGTACCGGCTCGCGAAGTCCGCCCACAGGTCGACCATCTCGGCGGAGGAGAGCACGCGGCCCTCGCCCTCGAGGTGGTAGGCCCCGTCGCGGTAGATCTCGCTGGTCGCCGGGTCCAGGGCGATGGCGATGTCGTCGCCCGGGGTGAAGCCGGCGGCCTCGATGGCCTCGACCAGCAGATCGAGGGCCGCGGCGTTGGACTCCAGGTCCGGGGCGAACCCGCCCTCGTCCCCGAGCCCGGTCCCGAGACCGCGGTCGTGGAGGACCTTCTTCAGGCGGTGGTAGGTCTCGGCGCCCATCCGCAGCGCCTCGCGGAAGCTCGGAGCGCCGACGGGGGCGATCATGAACTCCTGGAAGTCGACGTTCGAGTCGGCGTGGCTGCCGCCGTTGAGCACGTTCATGCAGGGCACGGGCAGCAGGTGCGCGTTGGGACCGCCGAGGTACTGGTAGAGCGGCAGCTCGCTGATCAGCGCCCCGGCCTTGGCGGCGGCCATCGACACCCCGAGGATCGCGTTGGCGCCGAGCTCACCCTTGTTGTCGGTGCCGTCGAGGGCGATCATGAGCGAATCGATGTCGCGCTGGCGGGTCACCTCCATCCCGAGCAGCTCGGGGGCGATCCGCTCGTTGACGTTGGCGACGGCCTTGGTCACCCCCTTGCCGAGGTAGCGGCCGTCGTCGCCGTCGCGCAGCTCGACCGCCTCGGCCTCACCGGTCGAGGCGCCGGAGGGCACACCGGCCCGACCGACGATGCCGTAGCCGACGCTGACCTCCACCTCGACGGTCGGGTTGCCCCGGCTGTCGAGGATCTCACGGGCGTGGACGTGGCTGATGGTGGACATATCCATGGATCCCTCGGTGGTTGGGCACCTCCCGGCTGCCTGCACCGGCACTGCGGCGTTCCCGCAGGTGACCGTAGGGCACGGGAGTGCACTCGTACAACAACTGCAACATCTTCAACAGCTCATGTGGTGGCCGAACGGAGCGAGCAGCACCGGCGTCCTCACCCTGGCAGCTCCCAGAGCCGCCGGACCGCCGCCACGACGGCGATGCCGCCGACCCCACCCAGGGCGGCCCCGAGAGCGCGGCGCCGCTCGGTGACGACGACGCCGATCACCGCGCCCAGCACGGCGCCGACGGCGATCGACACGGTGTCAGCGGGGAACGGCCGTCGGTCGGCGCGCCAGGCCGCGATCTCCTCGGGCGTGGCGCCGACGTCCCAGCCGGCCAGGACGTCCTCACCCGGGTCCTGCACCTGGCGCGGGTCGAGGTCAGGTGGCCGGATGGAGGCAGCAGCATCAGCCGAGGCCACCGCTGCAGGCGGCTCGGCCACCGAGGCCGCGTCGTCAGGCGCCTGTCCGACCTCGCTGGTCACCGCAGGCGCGACGGGCGCCGCAGCGTCAACGGGGTCGACGGCGTCGACGGCGCTGCCACCGACGGGTGGCTGCGTCACGGCCTCGACCGGCGCAGGCTCGGCCGCCTCGGGCTGGGCCGGAGCGGCCTGGCGCCGCGACGGCCGGCGGGCGGCGCCGGACCCGCCGACGAGCTTGTCGGCCTCCAGGGGGGTCTCGCACCGCGGGCAGGGCTGGCTCGTGTCAGCGAGCGACGCCACGAGCTCGTTGGACAGGAAGCGCCCGCACTCGGGACACCGCTTCGGTGGCACGTGAACCTCCCGCTGACATCGTGGCCGATGCTAGTGGGAGGCTGGCGACCGCGACAGGGGCCGGACGACGAGTGCGGCGGCCGGCGGGTCGCCGCAGGACCGCCTACGCGCGGTCCTCGTCCTCCGCCGCCGCCCACCACGATGCCCAGGTCTGCGCATCGGGCTGCCCGGGATCGCCACCGAGCGCGGCGCCGTGCGCGAGTGCGGCGTCGGTGCGTGCCCGCTGCTGGCGCGCGGCGGTCCGGGCCGCGACCTCCGGGTCCACCCCCAACTCCCCCGCCAGGGCCACCACCGAGGCCAGCAGCCGTCCGACCGCCTCCTCACGCTGCGCAGCGGGCACCTCGCCGCAGTGGCGGGCGAGCGCTGCGACCATCTCCACCGACGGATCCAGGTCCGGCGGCGTGAGCCCGCGCTTCGCGGCCTTCCGCTGCAGGGTGCGCAGGAGCTCCAGGCCCGGTCCGGCGGCCGGGACACCGTCGAAGGGGCCGTTACGACCCTTCTCCTCGTCCTTCAGACGGTCCCAGTTGGCCTGGACCTCATCGGGTGAGCTCGCGTCGCCATCGGCGAACACGTGCGGATGTCGATGCACGAGCTTGTCGGCGATACCGCGGGCCACCTCGTCGATGCCGAAGGCCCCACGGTCCCGGGCGATGCGGGCGTGGAAGACGATCTGCAGCAGCACATCGCCGAGCTCCTCGAGCAGCTCGGCGTCCTCGCCGGCCTCCACCGCCTCGACCAGCTCGTAGGTCTCCTCGACGAGGTAGGGCAGCAAGGTGGCGTGGTCCTGCTCCAGATCCCAGGGGCAGCCGTCCTCGGGGTCGCGCAGGCGTGCCATCACCTCGACCAGCCGCAGGAGCTCAGCGCCGGCGGGTTGCTGGGCGAGGAACACCAGCTCGATCTCCAGATCGTGGTCGGCAGCCATGCCGGCCAACGCCGCCGCCAGGGCATCGTCCTCGGGTCCGAGCAGGTAGACCACGCGGCGACGCTGCTCCGCCAGGCCCACCAGGGCCTTCGCGATGCGCCGATCGTCGGGACGGCCGGGCCGGGAGAGATCGAGGTCGCCGCGCTCCAGCCTCGCGGGCGTCACCGTCACCAGGTCGAGGCCGGCGAGGTGGAGGTGCGGCGCCGAGGGGTGGGAACCAGCGTCACGGACCAGGATCTCGTCGGCGGTCCCGAGCACGTCCCAGGACTGGAAGGGCAGGAGCCCCGGGAACAGCTCCGAGGTCTCCACCAGGGCGACGCTGGGTGCGGCGACGGCCCCGGTGCTGGTCACGAGTCGCCCTCGAGCTGCTCGAGCAGCTCCTCCAGCTGTTCCTGGCTCAGCTCCCCCTCGCCCGGAGGCGGTGCCGACGGGGCGAAGCCGACGGGGTCGACGGGCCGCAACGACGGATCGTTGGCGTCATCGCTCCAGACACCGAAGGCCGGGTCGACGCGCACCTCGGTCTCCTCCAGGGCGGCGAAGAACCGGGCGTCGAGCTCGCCGGAGACCAGCTGCTGGACCTGCTGCGGGGGCAGCTCGTCGGCGACCAGCGTGTCCTCGGCGACCACCTCGATGACGTGGAAGCCGGCCTGGGTCTGCACCGGGCCCACGACCGCGCCGAGCTCCGCCGTCCACACGGCGTCATCGAACTCGGGCAGCCACGCCCCGCGGGGCGCGGCGTCGAGGGCGCCGCCGACCTGCGCGCTCCCAGGGTCCTGCGAGCGCTCGATCGCGAGCTCGGCGAAGTCCGCCCCCGCTGCGAGCTCGGCGATCACCTCGGCGGCCTCCTCCTCGGTGTCGACCAGGATGTGCCGGGGTTCACGGACCGCGAGCTCGGCGCCGGCGAGCACCTCGCGACGGAGCGCCTCGAGCAGGGCCTCCTGCTCGACGATCACGTCCTCGAACACCTCCTCGGTGAACCCCGCCTGCGCGAGCACCTCGGACAGCGCCTCGGGACCCCCGATCGAGGCGATCAAGGCGTCCCGGGCGCGGTCGCGATCGTCCTCGGTGGCCGCGACCCCGGCCTCGTCCGCGACGATCCGGACGATCTCGCGGCGGATGTAGAGGTCCAGGACCCGGCGCTGGGTGTCGAGGACCACGGCGTCGACCTGCTCCCTGATCGCGGCGTCACGCTCAGCACCGACGAGCTCGGCGGGCAGCCCGGCGGCGATCGCCTCGCGCAGCTCGCCGAGCTCGAGCCCGGTGATGGCGCGCTCGATGGCATCCCTGGGGATCGGCGTCCCATCGACCACCGCGGCCGCCGTACCGGGCGGGAGTGGGCCGCAGGCCGACAGCAGCAGCACGGTGCTCACGGCGGCGGCGAGCAGGCGGATCCGGTTGCGCACGAGCGACTCCATCGCGGTGTCGGTGGGAGGGACGGCGCGCGGCCCCACAGCGTCGCGCGGTGGCTGGGGAGAGCGACAACGGTCCCCCGGGGAGTCTAACGGTGGTGCCGGAACAGGCAGCCACCGCCGCCCTGGCCTGGGCAGGTGTCGGTCACGCTCCCGGGAGGCGGTCCGGCGCCCGAGCGGCGTGTCACTGACCGTTCCGAGAAGCGAGTAGGCTCGCGGCATGGCTCCTGACGTCCACGACATCGTCGATGAACAGCTGCGCCGGACCCGGCAGCGCTACACCCGGGGACGTCGGCAGCTCGTCGAGCTGCTGCTCGACACCGGCCGCCCCGTGACGATCGCGGAGCTGCTGGAGCTCGGTGCGTCCCAGTCCCAGAGCTCGCTGTACCGAAACCTCGCGATCCTCGAGCAGTGCGGTGCCGTCGAGCGGCTGACCTCCACCGACGATGTCGCCCGCTACGAGCTCACCGAGGAGCTCTCAGAGCACCACCACCATGTGGTGTGCTCGGTCTGCGGCCGCATCGACGATGTCGTGCTGCCCCCGGCCATCGAACGCGCCCTCGGTGCCGCGGCCGCCGAGGCGCACGCCCAGCGCGGGTACACGATCGACTCCCACCGCCTGGAACTGGTCGGCACCTGCGGCTCCTGCGGCTGAGCGAGGGTCACGCGGCGGCGTGGGGCCGCAGCCGGTCGAGCTGGCGACGGACGGCATCGACGGCCTCACGTAGCGTGAGGACCACGAAGAACAGCAGCACGGTCAGCCCCGCGATGGTGGCGGCCGTCGCGGTGCCGTAGTGGAAGCTGATCAGCAGACCTGCGACCACGCTGAAGCTCCCGATGAGCACCGCGGCCCCCATCATGACCGGGACCCTACGTGCGAGGAGCGAGGCGGTCGCCGGCGGCGCGACGAGGAAGGCGAAGACCAGCAAGGTGCCGACGGTGCGGAAGGAGGTCACGATCACGGTCGCGATGAGGCCGAGCATCGCGAGGTGCGCCAGCCGGGGGTACATGCCGAGCACCTGCGCTTTGGCGCGGCTGAAGGACAGCACGAGGAACGGCCGGTACAGCAGGACCGTCACCGCGACCGTGGCGAGGGTGGCGACCACCAGGGTGCGCAGGTTCCCACGCGTGACGCCGATCGGGTCGCCGAACAGGATCGTCGTCAGATCGCCGGCGTAGGCGCCCCGGGCGGAGATGATCGCGACCCCGAGCGCGAGCATGCCGACGA
>SLQK01000233.1 GCA_007131525.1 Nitriliruptoraceae bacterium
CTGCTCACCTTCGATGCGATCTGGTTCCAGGCGGTCGTCATCGTCGCCACCATCATGCTGGCGTGGCTGATCGTGGCGGCCACCTTCGAGCCCTTCGCGGCGATCTACACCCTGGTCACCTACCACCGCGCCATCGAGGGCGTGGAGGTGAACGCCGTGTGGGACCAGCGCCTGCAGCAGATGTCCAAGCAGTTCCGTGAGCTGGTGGGCAAGGCCCAGGCGGACGCGACCGAGACGGACCCACTCGATCAGGCGACCGTGCCACCCGAAGCCCTCGAGGTGGGCGGCGACGGGCCCCCCGGCGGGAGTGCAGCTGGTCACCGTGAGGGCGGAGGTGGCCGGGGGATCGGCGGCTCGGCCGGTGCCGGCGGCGGGAACGCCCTGTCGGGTCTGCGGGGCGCGACGCGTCACGGTGGGCTCGGAGGGCTCGGCAGCATGGTCGGCGGGCTCCTCTCCCAGGCGACCCAGGGGCAGCAGGCGCAGCAGCCGGCCCAGCAGGCGGCCCAGCAGCCGGCGTCGGAGGAGGCACCGCCGCAGCCGCCGCAGCCGGCGCCGCCGGCGTCACCGCCACCTCCGGGGCAGCAGGAGCAGCCGCCGGCGGCTCCGGAGACCCGGGAACCGCCCCCGTCACGGCCCCCGGACCCCGACCCCGGTCAGTGAGCCGACGGCCTCGTCCGCGTCCGGGGTGGTGAGGGGCCGACGTCGCCACCGCAGCAGACTCCGGGCGCGGTCCGGAGGCGGCGCGCTCAGGGGCCGTCGAACTCGTCGAGCTCCCATCCCCGGGTCTCGGGGAGGAGGCGGAAGCCGAGGGCGATGAGCGCCGTGCCGATGCCGATCCACCTCGCCGCGGCCGCGAACCCACCCGTCAGGTCCGCGAGCACGCCGAAGGACGCCAGCCCGATCACGGCACCGACCACCCCGGCCACGGTCTCCCACCCGGCCACGGTCGCCCGGACCGACGTCGGCACGAGCTCGGCGACCAGGGCGCCCGTCGGGGGGGCGAAGGCGCTGCTGGCGGTGATCGCCAACAGGTAGCCGATCGCCAGCTCCCGCGTGGAGCCGGAGTAGGCGATGGTGACCGCCAGGCCGCTCGCCGCCATGGTGACCCCCGCCGTGACCGTGCGCCCGATCCGGTCCGCCGCGAACCGCCCCAGGAGGAGGCCCACCAGCCCCGCGGGACCCGCAGCCAGCACCAGGCTGGAGAGCAGGAGGGGGGAGGCGCCGAGCACGCCCTCGCCGTAGACGAACAGGTAGGTGAAGCCCGGCCCGGTGGCCAGGGCGATCGCTCCGACCAGGGTGGCCAGCAGCGCCACGCGGCCGACGAGCTCCCGGGGCACCCGGCCCGGCAGCCCGGTGGCGGTGGTCCGGCTGACCGCGATCGCCGGCTCCCGGATCCTGCGGGCGAGCAGGGGCAGCAGCAGCAGCGGGAGCAGGGAGAACGCCATCACCGGGCGGAAGGAGGTCTCCCCCGGCAGCAGGCCCCGACCGATGGCGACCACGCCGGCGCCGATCCCGTAGGCGGCGGCGATCAGCGCCAGCGCCCAGGCCCGACCGCCGCTGTCGGTCTCCTCAGCGGCGATCACGCCCGCGATGACGTTCAGAGCCGACAGCAGCGGCCGGGCCATGGCGATGAGCACCACGAACACCCAGAAGCCCCACGACAGCGCCGACAGCGTCGTGAGCGTCAACCCGACGGCGGCCGCGGCCAGCAGCACGCGCCGGCGACCCAGGCGGTCGGCCATGGCGGCGGTCGGCAGGCTGCCGAGGGAGGACAGGCGGATCAGGGCGAGCGCGATGCCGAGCGTGGTGGCAGGCAGCCCGAGCTGATCGAGCGCGCCGTCACCGGCCACCTCGCCGAACTCCACCGCGACGTCGCGGATCACCGTGGTCACGCCGAACTGCGCGATCCCCGAGGCGACCGACAGCACGGCGACCGACAGCACCGGCACGCTCAACCACCCCGGTCGCCACCAGGGTGGGCGCGAGGTGCTCCGGCCCTCGTCCACGCAGCTCCTCGTCCTCCCGGCGGCCCGACGGTAGCGCCCGGGCTGCTGGCGACGGCGGTGCCGGTAGCGTGACGACATGCGACTCGTGACCTGGAACGTCAACTCGATCCGTGCCCGGCTGCCACGGGTCCGTGAGCTGCTGGACCGCCACCGCCCCGACGTGGTCTGCCTGCAGGAGACCAAGGTCGCCGCCGACGCCTTCCCCCATGCCGCGCTCCGGGATCACGGGTACCGCGCGGTGGAGTCCTCCGAGGGCCGCTGGAACGGGGTCGCGCTGGTGGCGCCGCTGGACGTCGAGGTGGAGCGGGTGGCGACCTCGCTGCCGGGTGCGCCGGATCCGGGAGAGGCCCGCTGGGTGGAGGCGACCATCCAGGGGGTACGCGTGGCGTCGGTGTACGTCCCCAACGGGCGGGACCGGGACCACCCGATGTTCGCCGCCAAGCTCCGGTTCCTGGAGGCGATGCACACCCACCTCGTCGACCTGGTCGCAGCCGGACCGACGGTGGTGGCCGGTGACATCAACATCGCACCCGAGGACCGGGATGTGTGGGACGTGGCCCAGGCCGGGTTGACCACCCACATCACCCCGGAGGAGCGCCAGCGCCTGGCCGCGCTGCTGGAGCTCGGGGTCGTCGACGCCTATCGCGCCGTGGAACCCGAGGCGAGCGGGTTCACCTGGTGGGACTACCGGCTGCGCTCCTTCCAGCGTGGCTGGGGGATGCGGATCGACCTCGCGCTGGTGAGCGAGCACCTGTCGGTGCAGGGCTGCGAGGTGGCCACCGACTTCCGTGCGGCGAACGCCGCGGGCGACAAGCCCTCGGATCACGCCCCCCTGGTCGTCGACCTCAGGCGCTGACCCGCCGTCGCCGGACAGGCCCCGGCGCCGGTGGTCACCCGATCGGCCCGGACGGGGTCGTCGCCGCGGACGACCGCCGCGATGCGTTGCGCGGCGCGACGGTGACCGACGAGGTTGCCGGCGGTCGGGCCCAGCAGCAGGCCCGCCGCGGCGCCGACGAGGTGCACCTCGGTGCCGGGCCAGCGCAGCGCCGCATCGAGCTCCGGCAGCCCACGGGCGATGGGGGTCGGGTGTGCGCGCCGCAGCGCGGCGCACAGCGGGTCGGTGGACGCGTCGAGTGCACCGCCCGTGGCGCACCACAGGGCGTCGGCCTCGCTGGTGCTGCCGTCGTCGAGGGACACCGCGAGCCGCTCGCGCCGGGGCCGGACGGCGGCGATCGTGCGCCGCTGGTGGAGCACCAGCGCGCCGTCCTCGGTGGCCTGCGCCAGGCTGCGACGCATCCAGTGGGGCATGCTCCCGCCACCGCGGGCCTGGTCGATCAGTTGCCGGCGCCGCTCGGGATCCGGCTCCGCAGCGAAGGGCCGGAGCTTCTTCGGGCCGAGCCAGGTCGGGTGGGTGTCGTAGCGCCGGACCATGAGTCGTCGTCGGGACACCAGCCTGACCCGGGCCCCGCGGGCGACGGCACCGAGGGCCAGGTGCCCTGCGGAGATGCCACCACCGACGATCAGCACCTCGCCGCCCGAGGGCGTCCGTCGGACGTCCGCGTCGTCACCGACCGCGACGCACGGGTGCCGGCTCCAGGCGCGCAGCGCCGGCGGCACCGACGGACGTCGGGCGTTGGTGGCGAGCACGACACGCTCCGGCCGACGGATGACGTCGTCGCTGCCGGTGACGCACGCCCGACCGTCCCCATCGATATCGAGTCGGACCGCCTCGGCGGGCGTCACCGCGTGCTGGAGTTCCAGGGCCTCGACGAGCGTGGTGATGAACCGGGCGAAGGCTGCCGTGGTGGGCAGGTTCGCCTGACCGGCCCGGACCAGCTCTCCATCGGCGGCACCCGCCAGCAGTGCGAAGGGGTCGGGGTGGGGGTGGTGCACGGCCGGTGACCGCAGGTGCGCGATGTCCTGGGCCGCGAACCGGTGATGCCACCGCTCCAGCCAGCCGCCGCCGGGGTCGAGCACCTCGAGGTCGTCCTCGCCGTGGCACCGCAGCGCCGATGCCACGGCCAGGCCGGCGGGCCCCGCGCCGACGATGAGGGTGCCACCGGCCCGGTCGCGCCCGGCCCAGTCGTGCGCGAGGGGCCGGCGATCCGACGAGGTGGTCCTGCTGGGTGCGTGCAACGTCCGGGTCCTCCGAGGCGGAGGCGGTGACGCTACCCGTAATAGGAATCATTCTCAACTATGGAGCACCGGGGGCCCCGACACCCCGAGACGCAGCGGCGGCCCGCCGATCGGGCGAGCCGCCGTGGGCGTGGGGCAGTGCTCAGTGCTCGTCGTAGTGGTCGCCGTGGACCGCGTGGCGGTGACCGTCGTGCAGGTAGTCGACGTGGTCGCCGTGGGTGACCGTCTCGTGGCCGCAGCCGTCACCGTGGGTGTGGTCGTGGGGCTGTGCGACCACGTGGACGTCGTCCACGGAGCACTCGTCGTAGTGGTCGCCATGGGGGGTGTGGGCGTGGCCGTCGTGGAGGTAGTCGAGGTGGTCGCCGTGCTCCACGGCGGGGTGCCCACAGTCGGGGGCGTGGGTGTGGGTGTGGTCGGGGTGGGTGGTGCAGGTCGCCATGCTCGCTCCGGTGGTCATCGCTGGGTTGGTGCCACCCTCTGACGATAGCATCGGAACATCGCGATGTCACGATGTATCGGTCGGGCGCGGGGAGGGGGAGTCGGGGCGAGCGACGGTCAGGCCACCTCGGTGGCGTGGATCACCGCGTCCTCGACGATGTGGGCCACGTGCTCATCAACGAGGTGGTAGCGGACCTCGCGGCCCTCGCGGACCGCGGCGACCAGGCGCACGCCCCGCAGGATGGCCAGGTGCTCCGAGACCCGCGGCTGGGGCACGTCCAGGGCGTCCACGAGCTCGTGCACCGCGCGCGGCCCATCCGCCAGCAGCCGGACGATCTCGACGCGCAGCGGGTTGGACAACGCCTTGAAGGTGTCGGTCACCCGGTCCAGGGCCTCGGCGGGCGTCCGCACATCGCAACCTCCGTCCGCGCGGAGCGTAGACGCTCGCCCGTCGTGGGACGGGATGCCGTCAGGTCGCCAGGTGGTCCTCGTGGCGATGGTCGTGGGGGTTGGGGTCGTCGAGGACCAGCGTGCCGTCGTCGAGGACGTGGACGTGGCCGCCGTAGGCGCGGCCGAGCAGTTCGGGTGTCAAGGTCGTGGAGGGCGGGCCCGCTGCGACCACCTCGGTCGCCATCAGGACCGCGAGGTCGGCGAGGCGGGCGGTCCCGACGTCATGGGTCGTGAGGATGATGATCCGGCCGGCGTCTCGCTCCTCGGCGACGACCTGCATGATCGTCTCCTGGGTGATGAGGTCGAGCCCGGTGATCGGTTCGTCGAGCAACAGCACGTCGGCTCGCTGGGCAAGGCCCTGTGCCACGTAGGTCCGCTGTCGCTGCCCACCGGACAGCTCGTGCAGCTGGCGGTGGCGGAGGTCGGAGATGCGCATCCGGGCGATGGCGTCCTCGATCGCGGTGCGGTCCTCAGCCGTGAGGCGGCGTGCGATGCCCCGTCGTCCGTAGGCCCCCATGCGCACGGTCTCGAGCACCGTGAGCGGCACGGCCTCGTTGGCCACCGTCGTCTGGAGCACGTGGGCGACCCGGTTGCGCATCGGCTGGCCCGGAGGGCCCGTCACGTCCACGCGACCACGGGTCGGCTTGACCAGGCCGGAGATGACCGACACCAGGGTGGACTTGCCGGAACCGTTCGGGCCGATGACCGCGACGAGCGTGCCGGCGTCGATGGTGAGATCGGCGTCGCGGACGGCCTCGATCTCCCCGTAGGTGACGGTGAGACCCTCGATCCGGACCTGCAGCGGCGCGCCGTTGCCGCGCGCTGAGCGCACGCCACCCCCCTTGGTGGGTGGCGAGTTCGGAACAGTTCCCATTACCTTCCTCGGTCCACGTCGCAGTAACGGTAGCGGGTGCGTCGACCGCGGCGCCTCCGGATGCTCCCCGAGTCGGTTGCGGCGGCGATCAACGACCCAACCCAGAGGTGTTCCATGCGTTCGCGCCACCACAAGGTCCACCGGACCCGCTCCATCGCCCTGCTCGCCGTGCTCGGCCTGGTCCTGGCGGCCTGCGCCGGTGCGGCGGAGCCCGAACCCGAGCCGGAGCCCGCAGCCGAGGAGGACGCGGCCGCCGACGAGGTGGAGGAGGAGCCCGAGGACGTGGATCGCGTCCACCTCGTCGTGACGACCTCGATCCTCGGTGACATCGTCAGCACGCTCGCGCAGGACGACGCCGAGGTGACCGTCATCATGCCGCCCGGTGCCGACCCCCACGGGTTCGAGCCGTCGGCCAGCGATGGCCGCATCCTGCGTGAGGCCGATCTGGTCGTGGCCAACGGGCTGATGCTCGAGGAGAACCTCGTCTCGGTCCTGGAGGCCGTCGAGGAGGAGGGCGGGAACGTCTTCACGCTGGCGGACAAGCTCGATCCCATCCCCTTCGAGTGGGATGGTCCGGGGCACAGCCACGGTGGCGATGACCACGGTCATTCGCACGACGATGACGACCATGGGCACTCCCACGACGATGATGACCACGGTCATTCGCACGACGATGACGACCATGGGCACTCCCACGACGATGATGACCAC
>SLQK01000097.1 GCA_007131525.1 Nitriliruptoraceae bacterium
AGCCCTGCGTGACCCCGGGTGAGCGCGGGCGCGGGGTGCGCTGCGCCGCGCCACCGCGGCCGTCGGCCGAGGGGCTCAGGTGGCGCCCTCGCTACCCTCGCGGCGGTGGCGGCCCCGGCCCCACCGCTCCGGCACCCACCCCCGGACGAGGACCTTTGCCATGCTCGCACCCGCCCGCCCTGGGACCGGCTGGGGCGTGCTCCACCTCATGTTCCGGGTGGACCACGCTGCCGCCGCCGACCTGCCCCCGACCGCGGCCAAGGAACTCGTCGAGCGGCTCGAGGCCTGGAGCGACCGGCTGCAGCTGCACCTGTTCACCGGTCTCGGTCACAAGGCCGACCTGATCGTCATGGCGCTCAGCGAGGACCTGACGCTCCTCCGGGCGCTGCAGACCGAGCTGTCGGCGACCGCGGTGGCACCGGCGTTCCACCTCGCCGACTCCTACCTGTCGCTGACCGAGGGCAGCGAGTACACCGACACCGCGGAGCGCTACCGCGACGAGATGGCGGTCAAGGGTGTCACCGGCGAGGACCTCGACCGGCGGGTGGAGCAGTACGCGGAGCGCATGGCCGCCTACACGGAGTCGAAGCTCCACCCGCAGATGCCCGAGTGGCAGCTGCTGTGCTTCTACCCGATGTCCCACCGCCGCGAAGGTGACGACAACTGGTACGCCCTCGACTACGAGGAGCGCAAGCGCCTGATGGGTGAGCACGGCCGCTCGGGCCGGGCCTACACCGGGCGGGTGCTGCAGCTGGTGAGCGCCTCCACCGGTCTGGACGACTGGGAGTACGCGGTCAGCCTGTTCGCCCACGACCTCGCCGACATCAAGTCGATCGTCTACACCCTGCGCTACGACGAGGCGTCGGTCCGCTACGCGGAGTTCGGGCCCTTCGTGATCGGGATCCGCCGCTCCCCCGCCGAGGCCGTCGCCGAGATCGGCCTCGACCGCGCCACGTGAGCCCGGCGCAGCTACTCGACCACCTCGGCTCCCACGTCCCCGGCGACCCGGTGGAGGCCAGATCCCTGGCCCGGACCCGGGCGCTGGTGGCCTGGCTGTCGGCCCCGCTCGACGAGCACGCCGACCCCACCCACGTGACGGGCTCGGCCATCGTGCTCGCCGCCGACGGTCGCGTGCTCCTGCACCGGCACAAGCGCCTCGGCCGCTGGCTGCAACCCGGTGGTCACCTCGACCCGGGCGAGACCCCCTGGGCGGCGGCGGTGCGTGAGACGCAGGAGGAGACCGGGCTCGTCGCGCGCCACCCCGCGGGCGCGCCGCAGCTGCTGCACGTCGACGTCCACGAGGGCCCGCGTGGCCACGTCCACCTCGACCTGCGCTACCTGCTCCTCGGTGACACCGAGGTGGCGCTCCGGCCCGGCGCTGACGAGTCCCCCGACGTCGCCTGGTGGCGACCCGAGGACGCCGTGCCGATCACCGACGCCTCGACCCGGGCGGCGATGGCCGCGGTGGCGCGTCGCGAGGGGCACCCGCCTGCGGTCGGAGGTGCGGACGGCCTCCGTGGCGCGACCAGGCGGCTGGTCGGCCGTCGGGTTGCGGGCTGACCTCGGTCACCACACCGCTCGGTGGTCCTCGGCGACGCCGACCAGCTCCACCTCGAGGGTGTCGTCGCCTCCTGCCGGCACCGTCCCGTGCCACCGCCCGATCGGTTGGGTGTACTCGCTGACGATGGGCCCGAGCTGCTCGCGACGGCTCCGCTGCCCGAGCGGCGAGAGGTCGAGCTGCGTGCCGGATCCGCGGACGTACCAGGGACCGGCCAGCGCGTCCTCGTCCGCGGGCGCCAGGGTGTCGAGCCGCAGCGGGCGTGGGTGCCCGTCGACCCACAGCAGGTCCTCGCCCTCGGCGACCCCGTTCATGCCCGTGGAGGCGTTCAGCCCGACCCGAGCGCCGTCGGTCGCGCGGCCCGCGCCCGCTGCCCAGCGCCACGTCGTCCGCCGATCCTGCCTGCCCGCCGTCCAGTCCCGCCACCCGGAGGCATCCGGGACGAGGACCTGCTCACCACCGATGGCGAGCTCCAGGCTGGCGGCGGTCCCCGCGGCCTTCTCCGTCACGTTCCACCCACCACCCGAGGTGGCGGTCACCAGCACCACGGGGAGCACGTCGATGGCGGTGCGTCCACGGACCTCCAGGAGGCCCTGCGGGGTCGCGGCCCACAGGTCCAGAGCGCCGTCACCGGCCAGCTCCAGCCGGGCGTCACGTCGATGGAAGCTGGCGCCCTCCCGCGGTGTCGGCCCGACGGTGCGGGCCGATGACACGGTCCCGCGGGCCTCGAAGGTCAGGGTTCGCTCGCCCACGGTCGCGTAGGCGAAGGCGACGACCACCGGACCCAGACGCGCCACGGCGGCGCCGGCTACCACGGTCGTCCCGTCCTCGGTGGTACCGCCGACCGCGGCGTACAGCCACCGGCGGACCCGTCCCCGGCGTGGCCCGAAGCGGACCGGGTCGTGCCGGAGGTAGCCGGTCACCCGGCCGTAGCGCAGTCCGGTCCCCGGCGCCGCGATCACCGCGGTGTGGTCGGGCGTTGGTGCCCCCATCGGCCTTCCTCCCGGTGTGATGCAGCGGGCTGGCGCCACCGACGCCGGCAGCCCGGGCCGCTGACGCGGCCTCAGAACAGGCGGGGGTGCGGCTCCTCCTCGCCCCGCAGGATCGCGAGGTCGACCTCCACCCAGGCGATCCCCCGCGACTCGGCGAGGACGCGGGCCTGGGGCTTGACGGTGGTCGCGGCCAGCACCCCGCGCACCGGTGCGAGCATGGGGTCTCGCTGCAGCCGGTCGAGGTAGCGCGTGAGCTGCTCGACCCCGTCGATCTCCCCGATCCGCTTGACCTCCACCGCGACCGCGCCCCCGTCGGCGTCCCGACACAGCAGGTCAACGGGACCGAGGTCGGTGCGGAACTCCCGCTGGACGCAGGTCAGGCCCGGCTCGAGGTGGGTCGGGTGGTCGGCCAGGAGCAGCTGGAGCTCCCGCTCGACGCCGTCGAGGGTGAGTCCGCGCTCGGTGTCCAGCTCGTAGCTGAGCTCGTCGAGCACCTCCTCGAAGGTGATGATCAACCGCTCCCCCTTGGGGTTGGTCACCTCCCAGGTGTCCCCGTCCTCGACGAGGTGGTTGGGGGCGTTCATCCAGTTCAGCGGCTTGTACGCGCCCACGTCGGCGTGGATCGCGACGCACCCGTCGGCTTTGACCATCACCAGCCTCACGGCCGAGGTCAACGTGGACGACAGCCGCCCGTCGTAGACGGCGGAGCACCGGGCGATGAGCATGCGCATGGGCCGGACGCTACCAGCGTGGTCCCGGCCGAACGGTGGTGCCACCGGCTCCGGTAGCATCGGACGGCGGTCCGCCATGATCGCCCGACGGTCCGCACCGCCACCACCTCCGTGGACGCGGCCGACACGGCGGGTCGCGTCGCGTCCGGCGCCGCCCGGGACGCCGCTCGCACCGACTCCGGTGGTGGGCGGCAGCGACGGCGGCTCGGGCCGCGCGCGCCCCCGCAGCCGCTGGCAGGCCCCCGGCCCCCCGACACCCCGAAGGACACCCACCATGGCGCTCAAGGTCGGCCTGGTCGGGCTGCCGAACGTCGGGAAGTCCACGCTGTTCAACGCCGTGTCCCAGGCCGGCGCCGACGCCGCGAACTTCCCCTTCTGCACCATCGATCCCAACGTCGGCGTGGTGGCGGTCCCCGACGACCGCCTCGACCGGCTCGCGGAGCTGGTCCGGCCGGCGAAGGTGATCCCGACCGCCATCGAGTTCGTGGACATCGCCGGGTTGGTCGCGGGCGCGTCCCGCGGCGAGGGGCTCGGGAACCAGTTCCTGGCCCACATCCGCGAGGTCGACGCCGTGTGCAACGTGGTCCGGTGCTTCGAGGACGACGACGTGGTCCACGTCGCCGGTTCGATCGACCCCGTCCGCGACATCGAGGTCGTCACCACCGAACTGGCGCTCAAGGACCTGGAGACCGTCGAACGCCGGCTCGAGCGCGCCCGGCGTGCCGCCAAGGCCAGCACGAAGGAGGCCGTCCGGGAGCGGGATCAGCTCGCCGCCCTGCTCGACCACCTCGCCGACGGGCAGGTGGCGCGGACCTTCCCCGGTGAGCTCGACGCGACCCTGGTGCGGGAGCTGTCCCTGCTCACGTCCAAGCCGGTGCTCTATGCGGCCAACGTCGCCGAGGAGGAGCTGGGTGCGCACGGGGAGGCCGTCGGCAACCCCTACGTCGAGGTGGTGAGGGAGATCGCCGCGCGCGAAGGCGCCGAGGTGGTGGTGATCTCCGCCCGGGTCGAGGCCGAGCTGGCCGAGCTCGACGGCGCTGAACGGGCGGAGTACCTCGCCGACCTCGGTCTGGAGCGCTCGGGGCTCGAGCGGTTGATCGAGCACGCCTACACCTTGCTCGGGCTGCGCACCTTCTTCACCACCGGACCCAAGCAGGTCCGGGCCTGGACCGTGCCGGCCGGCTCGACCGCTCCGCGCGCGGCCCGAGAGATCCACACCGACTTCGAGCGGGGCTTCATCAAGGCCGAGGTCATCGCCTACGACGACTTCGACCGCCTCGGCTCCGAGGCCGCGGCGCGTGACGCCGGGCGGCTCCGGATCGAGGGCAAGGAGTACGTGGTCGCCGACGGCGACGTCATCCTCTTCCGCTTCAACGTCTGAGCTCCACCGGCCGGCCCCCCGCCCGGCCGACGACCAGCCATCGCCGATCCGTCCCCCACGCCACCCCACCCCAGGAGGTCGAACGATGACACGCAGCGAACCCATCACCCGCCTCGAGGTGGCCGCCTGCCCCACCCACCGTATGGACGTCAAGCACTACGCGCCCTACGAGGTCGGCTGCGCCTGCCTGAGCGATGCCCGCCGCAGCGAGCTCGCGACCCGTCTCGCGGCCGCCCGCGCCGAGGGCAACCCCCTGGCGGAGATGGCAGAGTGAGCCGACCCGGGACGCGGGCGGCCACGAACCGGGAACGATGACGAGGAAGCCGGAGGCCAGACGTGGCGAGCAAGGGACTGGGAGGGCGCGTGCAGCGCGGGTCGCGCCTCGCCCGGACGGGTCTGCGCGGTGCCTCGGGCTTCGCTGGCGCCCGGGTCCGTCGGTTCGCCGGCGGCGACGGGGACAACCAGACCGCCCACGAGGAGCTCGCCCACAACCTCGCGGCGGTCCTCGGGGACATGAAGGGCGCGGCCATGAAGCTCGGCCAGCTGCTGAGCTTCGTCGACCTCGACGTCCCGCCTGAGGTCCGTAGCGCCTACCACGACGCGCTCGCGAGCCTGCGCGACGCCGCGCCCGCCTTCGATGCCGACGCGATCACCGAGGTGCTGACCGAGGAGTACGGGGCCCCGCCGGAGGCGGTGTTCGCCTCCTTCGACCCCGACCCCCTGGCGGCCGCCTCGATCGGCCAGGTCCACCTCGGCAAGCTCGACGACGGGCGCCAGGTGGTGATCAAGGTCCAGTACCCGGGGGTCGCCGAGGCGGTGCGTGCGGACCTCGAGAACGCCACCGCCTTCGCCCCGCTGGCCCGGCTCGTGTCGCCGAACCAGGAGATCGAGCCCCTCCTCGACGAGCTGCGGGAGCGCATCGACGACGAGCTGGACTACGAGCGCGAGGCGCTGTACCAGCGTGCCTTCGCGACCCGGTACGCCGGCCATCCCTTCATCCGGGTGCCCGACATCGTCGGCGAGCTGTGCCGTCCCCGGGTGCTGGTCTCCGAGCACGTGCGCGGGGAACGCTTCACCGAGTTCACCGCCGCGGCCGACGAGGCGGACCGTCAGCGGGTGGGCGAGATCATCTTCCGGTACGCCTTCGGGTCCATCGGCCGCTTCCGGTTGTTCAACGGCGACCCCCACCCGGGCAACTACCTGATCGAACGTGGCGCCGCCGACGACGGTGGTGCCCGGGTCGCGTTCCTCGACTACGGCTCGGTGAAGATGTTCACCCGTGAGCGGTACGCCTCGATGCGCTCCATCGAGAAGGCGATCGCCTCCGGGGATCGTGACTCGGCGATCCACGCCCTCGAGACCGCGGGGTTCCTCCCTCGCAACGCCCAGGTCGACCGGGACCGCGTGTTCGAGTGGTTCCAGCTCTACACGCGCCCCGTCGTCGCCGAGCAGCCCTTCACCTTCACCTCGGAGTTCGCCACCGAGGTGATCCGCTCGACCACCGATCCACGCGACCCCTTCAGCGACGTGCTCCGCAAGCTGAACCTGCCACCGGACTACCTGCTGCTGAACCGCATCCAGTGGGGGCTGAACTCCGTGCTCGGCCAGCTCGGGGCGCGGGGCGACTGGCGCGCGATCCGTGACGAGTACATCGTTGCCGACGCGCCCGCCGCGACCCCGCTCGGTGAGCTGGACGCTCGGTGGTGGCAGGAGCGCACCCCGCGGATCGATCCGCCGGCCTGACCTCGGCGGGTGGCCGCTGCGCGCGCGGTGGTCATCCGCGTGGTGGCCGTCCGCGTGGCTGCTGTCCGCCCGGTGCGGGGTGGTCTGCCGGACGTGGGTGGCCGTGATGCCGCCCCGCGGTGTCCACCCAGGGCAGGGTGGGGTGGTTTGCCGGACA
>SLQK01000188.1 GCA_007131525.1 Nitriliruptoraceae bacterium
CACCGGTCGTCACCGGCGCGATGTCGCCGTAGCCGGTCGTGGTGACGGTCACCGAGGCGTAGTACAGCGCGTCCACGAGGCCGATCGGCCGACCCGTCGCGTCGACGTAGCCACCGCGGGTCGCCAGCACCGCGATGGCGACCACGAACAGCAGGCCGACCGCGATCGCGATCCGCCGGCCCAGCGCGGCCAGCGGGGCCCGGTCGGGCCCCGGGATGAGGGTGCGGACCGCCTCGATGGCTCCCACCTTTCGACCCTGTCCGCGCGGAACGCTAGTCCCTCGGCGGCGGGGTCGACCGGCTGCTTGACTCAAGGTCGTCCTCCAGCATGGGGTGCACCGTGGCCAACCGTCTCTACCTCGCGTCCCTGGAACCCCGGGCGGGCCGCTCCCTGGTCACGCTCGGGATCATGGAGCTGCTGACGCGCCGGCTCGGGTCGGTCGGCTACGTCCGGCCCGTCGTGCCCTCCAGCCGGGAGCCCGATCAACGGATCGAGCTGATGCGCCGGCGCTACGGCCTCGAGCTCGGGCCCGAGGAGATGGTCGTCTTCGGCTCCGATCAGGTCGCCGAGCTGTTCGGCGAGGGCCGGGGTGACGAGGTCTTCAAGGGCATCCTGGATGTGGCCCAGGACATGGAGGAGCGCTTCCCCTTCGTCCTCTACGACGGCTCGGACTACACCGGCGCCGCGGCCGCCCTGGAGTTCGACGTCAACGCGCAGATCGCCAACCACCTCGGTGCACCGGTCCTGGCCGTGGTCAACGGCGCGGAGCGGCCGCCCGGCGAGGTGGTCGACGCGCTCCACATCGCGCGCGAATCCCTGGCCGGGGAGGGCTGCACCATCGCGGCGATCGTGGTCAACCGGGTCGATCCCGCCGTGATCGACGAGGTCCGGGAGACGGTCGAGGCCGAGGACCCCGAGGAGCCGGTCTGGATCCTGCCCGAGGTGCCGATGCTGGCCAGGCCCACGGTGCGTGAGATCGTGGACGAGCTGGCCGCGGATCAGCTGGCCGGGGCCGTCGCCGACCTCGACCGCGAGGTCACGTCGATCAAGATCGCGGCGATGAGCCTGCCCAACGTCCTCGACCACATCCATGAGGGGGCCCTGATCATCACGCCGGGGGACCGGCCCGACGTGATCGCCGGGACGCTGCTCGCCCGCACGGCCAGCACCTACCCCAACGTCGCGGCGCTGATGCTCACCGGTGGCTTCCCGCTGCACCGCAACCTGGAGAAGCTGCTCGATGGGCTCGGGGAGATCTCGCTGCCCCTGCTGTCGGTGGGGACCGACACCTGGACGACGGCCCGCCGGGTCGCCGAGGTGCCCGCGGTCATGCGTCCCGGCAACGAGCGCAAGATCGAGACCGCGCTCGGGGTGTTCGAGGAGCACGTGGACACCGCGGTGCTGGAGGAGCGCATCGAGGTCACCCGCACGGCGCGGGTCACGCCGCTGATGTTCGAGTACGAGCTCCTGCAGCGTGCACGGGCCGACCGCAAGCGGATCGTGCTGCCCGAGGGGGAGGACGAGCGCATCCTGCGGGCGACCGAGGTGCTGCGGCGTCGCAACGTGGTCGATCTGATCCTGCTCGGTGACCTGGAGCAGGTCCGCGCCCGCGCCGACGCCGCCGGTGTCGATCTCGAGGGGGTCGGGCTGATCGATCCGGGTGAGTCGGATCTGGTCGAGGAGTTCGCCGCGGAGTACACCGAGATCCGCGCCCACAAGGGCGTGACGATGCAGTTCTCCCTGGAGACGATGCTCGACGTCAGCTACTTCGGCACGATGATGGTCCACCGCGGGATGGCCGACGGCATGGTCTCCGGCGCGGCCCATACCACGCAGCACACGATCCGCCCCGCCTTCGAGATCATCCGCACGAAACCGGGCGTCTCGATCGTCTCCTCGGTGTTCTTCATGGCGCTCGCGGATCGCGTGCTCGTCTACGGCGACTGCGCGGTCAACCCCGAGCCCGACGCCGAGGGGCTGGCTGACATCGCGATCAGCTCCGCGGCCACCGCCGCGGCCTTCGGCATCGAGCCCAAGGTCGCCATGCTGTCCTACTCCACGGGCGAGTCGGGCAAGGGGCGCGCGGTCGAGCGGGTCCGTGAAGCGACGGCGCTGGTGCGCGAGCGCCGCCCCGACCTCGAGGTCGAGGGGCCGATCCAGTACGACGCGGCGATCGACGCCGGGGTGGGTGCGGCCAAGCTGCCCGGCTCCAGCGTCGCCGGTCATGCCACGGTGTTCATCTTCCCCGACCTCAACACCGGCAACAACACCTACAAGGCCGTCCAGCGCTCCTCGGGGGCGGTCGCGATCGGTCCGGTCCTGCAGGGACTGAACAAGCCGGTCAACGACCTCTCCCGCGGCTGCCTGGTCGACGACATCGTCAACACCGTCACGATCACCGCGGTCCAGGCCCAGCAGACCTAGCCCGCGCGGCCGTGCCGACGCTCCCGCCCCTTCCCGCCCCCAGGAGGCCACGGTGCAGGTCCTCGTGCTCAACTCCGGCAGCTCCTCGATCAAGTACCGGCTCTTCGACGACCACGCGGACGGGTTGCGGCTGCGCGCCCGCGGCCTGGTGGAACGCATCGGGGAGGCCACCGGTCGGGCCGAGCAGGTCGTGCTCGCCGAGGACGGGACCACCAGCCAGGAGGTAGAGGATCTCCCGGTCCCCGATCACGTGGCGGGTTTCCGCTGGATCGTGTCCCGCCTCGAGGCCGTCGGCCTGGCCGACGACCTCGGTGCGATCGGTCACCGGGTCGTGCACGGCGGGGCGGAGTTCACCGCGCCGACGGTGATCGACGAGGCGGTCATCGCCCGCATCGAGGCCCAGGTGCCGCTGGCGCCGCTGCACAACCCGGCCAACCTGACCGGCATCGAGGTGGCCCGGCAGCTGCGGCCCGAGCTGACCAACGTGGCGGTGTTCGACACCGCCTTCCACGCCACGCTGCCCCCGGCGGCCTACCGCTACGCGGTCCCCGAGCGGCTGCTGAGCGAGCAGGGTGTGCGCCGCTACGGCTTCCACGGCACCTCCCACGCCTACGTCGCACGGCGTGCGGCAGCGGCCCTGGCACGCCCCGAGGAGGAGCTGAAGCTCGTCACCCTCCACCTCGGCAACGGTGCCTCCGCCGCCGCCGTCGACGGCGGCCGCAGCGTGGAGACCTCCATGGGGCTGTCACCCCTGGAGGGGCTGGTCATGGGGACCCGCTCGGGCGATCTTGACCCGGCGGTGGTCTTCCACCTGATCCGGCAGGCCGGGATGTCCCCCGACGAGGTGGAGCGGACCCTGAACCGTGAGAGCGGGCTGCTCGGCCTGTGTGGCGACAACGACCTGCGCACCATCGAGGGGCGGGCCGCCGAGGGCGACGAGGCAGCCCAGCTGGCCCTGGACGTCTACGTGCACCGGATCCGCAAGTACCTCGGCGCCTACACCGCGGTGCTCGGCCAGCTCGATGCGGTGGTGTTCACCGCGGGTGTCGGGGAGAACTCCGACACCCTGCGTGCCGCCATCTGTGCCGATCTCGACGTGCTCGGCATCCGGGTGGCCGCGGAGCGCAACGACGGGCAGCGGGCCGCGGATGCCCCCGACGGGGTCCTGGCGATCCACGCCGACGACAGCGAGGTGGCCGTGCTGGTGATCGCCACCGACGAGGAGCGCGAGATCGCGGAGCAGACCCTGCTCGCGATCCGCAGCTGAGCCAGGGCCCGATCCCACGGCAGGGTCGTGGTGCCGCCCGAGGCCGCCGCGGCGTGGGACGGCTACCGCTCCCGCCGTAGCGGCTGCCGTCCGCGGTAGGTCCAGCTGCGCCAGACCCACTCGACGGGCCCGAACCGGAACCACCGCAGCCACAGCGGGCAGACCACCAGCAGCAGGGCCCAGGTCCCCGCGACCACCGTGAGCGCGCTCGTGGCCGTCCACGAGCCGTAGGTTCCGAAGCCCACGAACACCACCGTGGCGACCAGGCTCTGGGTCAGGTACGCGGTCAGCGCCATCTGCCCGACGGCGGCCAGTGGCCGCCAGGTCCCCACGCGCAGGGCCAGCAGGCTGATCGTGGCCAGGTAGCCGACCGCCAGTGTCGGTGCTGCCAGCAGCTGGGCCGCCGAGGCTGCGACCTCCACCCACGTCAACTCGAGGTCCGCGGTGGTCCCCGTCGCGGCCCCGACCGTGCCGACCATGCCGAGGACCAGGTTGGTGGGCAGCCCGACGGCCAGGCCCCCGATCGCCAGCCGGCGCAGCAGCGGGCGGTGGTCGGCGAGATGGGTCGCGACACCGGAGCGCGTGGCAGCGAACCCGAGCAGGAACAGCCCGAGCAGCCAGGGCACCGTCAGCAGCGTGCCGCTCTGGATCAGCAGGGCCTCGAAGGCCCGGGCACCGAGGACCTCCCCGAGGCTGCCCTCGGTGTAGGCCGCGATCGTCGCGTCACGGCGCCCGTCGAAGAACCCGCTCATCGCGTCGCCGAACGGGTCATCGGCTCCGGCCTCGGGCATCAGATCCTCGAGGACCGCGGCCAGCGCGACGAAGGCCGTGGTCACGACGGTCAGCGCCGCGATGATGCCGAGCCCCCACCATACGGCCGTCCGCGGCTGCACCCGCAGGAACAGCAGCAGCGCGAACCCGGTGATGGCGTAGGCGAACAGCACGTCCCCCGGGAACAGCAGCAGCATGTGCGCCAGCCCGAAGCCCGCCAGCATCGTGTAGCGGCGGGCCAGGAGCCGGTGCGCTGACCAGCCGCGTGACCAGGCCTTGCCTGCCAGCAGCCCGGCGCCGATCCCGAACAGGATCGCGAAGCTGGAGATGAACTTGCCCGTGGCCAACCACCCGACCAGGAAGCTCGTGACGCGGTCGGCGCCGTCGGTCGGCTGGACGAGGTCGCCGGCCAGGGCGTCGAACAGGACAGGGCCGCGCATCAGCTCGATGTTGACCAGCAGGATGCCGAGCAGCGCGAACCCGCGCAGCAGATCGAGGATCGGTTCGCGCTCGCGTGCCGCGGTCGGCGACGGTGCGGGGGCGGCCTGGACCGGCGGCGGCGGTGGTGACGGCGGCGGTGGGCCGGGGGGAGGCTCCGGCGACGGGGGACCGGCGGGGGGCTCTGGCGGCTGGGGCGTGGTCATCCGACGTGCTCGGCGTGCCCGAGCTCGCGTAGCGCGGCGCGCAGCCGCTCGGCGGCGTCATCGAGGTCGCGCGGGTCCGGGTCGGTGTCGACGCGGGCGAAGTCGAGGTCGGCCAGCTCACGCAGCGCAGCCACGTGGACGTGGCAGTGGGGGACCTCGAAACCCGCGATCGCGGTGCCGACCCGCGGGGGGTCGAAGGCGCGCTGGATCGCCTGGCCGACGATCCGTGTGACCTCGCTGACCCGCAGCCAGGTCGCCGGGGCGAGGTCCAGCCAGTGGTCGACCTCGACGCGTGGCACCACGAGCGTGTGGCCCGGCGACAGCGGCGCGATGGACAGGAAGGCGACGACGGTGTCGTCCCGCCACACGAACCGTGCTGGGAGCTCGCCCTCGATGATGCGGCTGAAGACGCTGGCCATGGTGGGGCTCCTGGTCGCTGACGGGCACCGTGGTCGACGTGGCGGCAGCGACCGACCGGACAGCGGCCGCGCGGCCGTGGAGCGGGTGACCGGGATCGAACCGGCACCTCCTGCTTGGAAGGCAGGGGCTCTACCATTGAGCTACACCCGCGGGAGCCGGCAGCGTAGCGAGCACGCGTCGGCGACAGGGCTCACCAGCGGGCTGCTGTGCCGCCGCCAGGGGGCGCTAGCGTGGCCGGTCGCGCCCCAACGTGCCCCGGGGCGACACCTCTCAGGAGCGACGCATGACGACCATGAAGGACCGGCTCCGCATCGTGCCGGAGTTCCGGCCCGATGAGTACGACCGGTACCGCGACCTGGTGTTCGGCAACCTCGATCGGCGCCTCAAGCGGTGGCGGCCCGAGCAGGTGGAGCTCGAGCTGTCGGTGAACGAACGTGACACGAACTCCCAGCGCACGGTCCTGGCCTGCTGGATCACCGGGTTGCCGAAGATCGTCGGCACCTCGACCCAGGGCGATCTCGAGCGGGCGGTGGTCGAGGTGCGCAACGACGTCCGCCGTCAGATCAACCGGTGGGTGACCCGCAAGGAGGCCGAACGGCGCCAGTGAGCCGCGCGGCCGGCTGCGAGCGACGGCCGCGGTCGCTGACGGTCCCGGTCGCCGATGGCGTCGGCCGACGGCTCGGGGCGGGGTCACGGTGGTCGGGGTGGCCGGATTCGAACCGGCGGCCCCCTGCTCCCAAAGCAGGTGCGCTAACCAAGCTGCGCCACACCCCGTGGGCTGCCGTAGCGTAGCGTCGCCCCGGATGGTCCCGGCGCCGGTGACGGTGGCGCCGCGGCCCCGCCTGCAGCGACCGTCGAACGCTGGTCGACCAGCGGCCAGGGTGCCCGGATGGACACCGAGCGCCACAACTGGAACCATCCGCGCCGTAGGTCCCGAGGCGGCGAGGTG
>SLQK01000057.1 GCA_007131525.1 Nitriliruptoraceae bacterium
CGATGTCTTCGCCGACCAGCTCGTCCTGTCAGAGCGGACCGAGGCCCGGACCCAGCTGCGCATCTGCGACCCCGCCACGGGCGAGGGCCAGGTGCTGGCGATGGACGAGGACGTCTACGCCGCAGCGATCGGTGCGAACCCCGGCTTCGAGACCCGGACGCTCCGCTTCGCCTACAGCTCCCTGACCACCCCGACGCAGGAGGTCGACCTCGACCTCGAGACGGGCGAGCGCACCCTGCTCAAGCAGCAGCCCGTGCGCGGCGGCTACGACCGGGACCGCTTCGTGTCCTGGCGGGAGTGGGCCACCGCAGCCGACGGCACCCGGGTGCCCATCAGCCTGGTGCGTCGCGCCGACGTGCCCCTCGACGGCACCGCCCCGGCGCTGCTGTACGGCTACGGCAGCTACGAGATCTCCATCGATCCCGTCTTCTCCTCCGCCCGCCTCAGCCTGCTCGAGCGCGGGATGGTGTTCGCGATCGCCCACGTCCGCGGCGGCGGTGAGCTGGGCCGGCGCTGGTACCTCGACGGGAAGTTCCACGCCAAGCCCAACAGCTTCTCCGACTTCGTGGCCTGCGCGGACCACCTCGTCGGCCGGCGGATCACCGCCCGGGACCGGCTGGCGATCCGCGGTGGTTCCGCCGGCGGGTTGCTGATCGGCGCCGTGCTCAACCTGCGCCCCGACCTGTGCGCCGCCGCGGTCGCCGAGGTGCCCTTCGTCGACGTGGTCACCACCATGTCGGATCCCACGATCCCGCTCACGGTCATCGAGTACGACGAGTGGGGCAACCCCGACGAGCCCGAGTTCCTCGAGGTGATGCGCTCCTACTCGCCCTACGACAACGTCGCCGCGGTCGACCACCCGGCGCTGCTGGTCGTGGGCGGGCTGAACGACCCCCGGGTCCAGTACTGGGAGCCCGCCAAGTGGGTCGCGAAGCTGCGGGCCACCTCCACCGGCGGCGGACCGATCCTGCTCCACACCGAGCTCGGGGCCGGGCACGGTGGACGCTCCGGTCGCTACGACGCCTGGCGTGACGAGGCCCGGGTGCTGGCCTTCCTGCTCGCCCACGTGGGTGCCGCTGACGTCGCCCCCACCGGCCCACCGGTCCCCGGGGCCGACGCCACACCAGCCGACGCGACCGGAGACGCCACCGACGCCACACCAGCCGACGGCGCGCCGCCAGCCACGCCCTGATGCGGATCGTCGCTGGGCTGGCGAAGGGTCGGCGGATCACCGCACCACCCGGCGACGAGGTGCGCCCGACCGCCGACCGGGTGCGAGAGGCCCTGTTCTCGTCGTTGCAGTCCCGGCTGCCCGACGCCCGCGTGCTGGATCTCTACGCGGGCAGCGGCGCCCTGGGGCTGGAAGCCCTCTCACGCGGGGCCGCCCACGCCACGCTCGTCGAACGCGACCGCCGCACCCTCGCCGTGCTCCGGGCCAACGTCGAGGTGGTCGGGCTGCCCGGCGCGGTCGTGCTGCCCATCGACGTCGCCTCGGCACTGGCCGGGCAGCTGCCCGGCGGGCCCTTCGACCTGGTGTTCGCCGACCCGCCGTACCGCACCAGCGCGGCCGAGGTGGACCGGATGCTCGTGGCGCTGCTCGACCACCTGGCCCCGGACGCGACGGTCGTCGTCGAACGCGCCCGTCGTGATCCCGCGCCGACCTGGCCGGAGGGCCTCGAGCCGGTCGAGCCGCGGGTCTACGGTGCAACGGTGCTCCACCGCGCGGACCTGGTCGCCTAACGTCGCCGGCGCACCGGCCTGCCCGTCCCCACTGGAGCCATCGTGAGCGTCGCCGTCGCCTGTCCGGGCAGCTTCGACCCCGTCACCCTGGGCCACCTCGATGTCATCGCCCGGGCCTCTGCCCGCTTCGACGAGGTCGTCGTCGCGGTGCTGGAGAACCCCAGCAAGCAGGGGTTGTTCACGATCGAGGAGCGCATCGCCCTGCTCGAGGCCGAGGTGGCCGACTACCCCAACGTGACCGTCGATCGGTTCCAGGGGCTGCTCGTCGACTTCTGCACCGCCCGCGGCATCGGGCTGGTGTGCAAGGGCCTGCGGGCGGTCAGCGACTTCGAGTACGAGCTCCAGATGGCCCAGATGAACCAGCGCATCGGACCGGTGGAGACGGTGTTCCTGACCACGAGCCCCGAGCACTCCTACCTCTCCAGTTCGCTGGTCAAAGAGGTGGCCAGGTACGGCGGCACCATCGAGCACGCCGTGCCGGCCCGCGTCGCTGACGCCCTGCGCGCCAAGCTCCGGTGAGGACGGCCTCGCTGCGGCGTCCGGCCCCGTCCGTCCGGCAGCGCCTCGGGACGTCGCTGAGCAGGGTGCTGCCGGTATCGTGCAGCGGCCCGGCTCACCTGTGCCCGCGGTCCAGCTGACGAGGTCGATCCCATGAGCGAACAGCGCGGTGTCCCGCCGGACGTCGAAGCCAAGCTGCACCAACTCGAGCGGTTGGTGGGGGACGCCAAGCCCGTGCCGTTGTCGGCCTCGGTGATGGTGAACCGTTCCGAGGTCGACGGCCTCGTGGCCGACCTGCGTGAGGCGCTGCCCGACGAGCTCACCCAGGCCCGCTGGGTGGTCCAGGAGCGCGACGACATCCTGGAGCGGGCCCAGCTCGACGCCGACGAGATCCTCGCCGACGCCCGGGCCGAGCAGGACCGCCTCGTCTCCGACCAGGAGGTCGTGCGGGTCGCCGGCCAGGAGGCCGACCGCATCGTCAGCGACGCGCGCGAGCACGCGCGTCGCATCCGGCTGGAGGCCGAGGACTACGTCGACGCCAAGCTGGCGAACTTCGAGGTGGTGCTCCACAAGACCCTGACCGCCGTGGAACGTGGTCGGCAGAAGCTGCGGGGTGGGCTGGACACCGACGCGCTCGACAGCGACAGCCTCGACCACGACAGCGAGGTGGCCGCCCAACAGGCCGCTGCCCGCTCGGCCAGCTCCGCGATCGACGTGCCCCTGGATGACGAGCTGGACGAGGGCTACCGGTAGCGCCGGCGCCGGCGCTCGGCGATGCCGCGGTCCGACGGTCCGGGCCGGGGCGGTCGGGCCCGTGCTACCCTCCCCGCACCCGTCGGCCACGCCCGTCGGCCGTTCGCCGCTGCCCCGACCGCACGGTCCCGCGGCGGCCCGCCGGCAGCCGCAACCGCGTCCCCGACCACTCAGCACCGGAGCCCGACCACCGTGCGCGTGCCCATCGTCGATCTCGTCGATCACCCGGGTGAGACCCGGGCGATCGAGCGTGCGGTCGCCGCGGCTGACTTCGGGACCGCGCCCTGGGGTCCGGTGGTGGAGCGGGTCCTCGATCCCGTCCGGCTCGACCTCCACCTCGATGCGGTGGTCGAAGGCATCCTGGTGCGCGGCACGCTCGGGTTCAGTCTCCAGGTCAGCTGCGCCCGCTGTCTCACGACCGTCCGGGACGACCTCGAGGTCACGGTGATGGAGCTGTTCACCGATCCCGCCCGGCGCGAGGAGGGCGAGGAGGACGACCCCGGCTACGAGCTGCTGGACGACCGCACCGCCCTCGACCTCTCGACGCTGGCGCGCGACGCCGTCATGATCGATCTCCCGGTCCGGGTGCTGTGCCACGTGGAGTGCCAGGGGCTGTGCCCGACCTGCGGCGCCGATCGCAACCTCGAGGACTGCGGCCACACCGCCACCTCGGAGCCCGACCCACGCTGGGCCGCCCTGGCCGACCTCGACGTCCCGCCCGCCTGACCACCTGCCTGACCACCTGCCTGACCACCGTCTGACCGCCTGCCTGACGACCCGCCCGACCCGCCCGCGGCGCCCCGCTCTCATCCGGTCGCCGCACGGCCTGCCACCATCGACCACCTCCGACCGACACCGGACAGGAACCACCATGGCCGTCCCCAAGCGCAAGATGTCCCGTTCCCGGACGCGTCACCGCAAGGCGCAGTGGATCAAGACCACCGCGCCGACCTACGCCACCTGCAAGCGGTGCAAGGCGCCGACCCGTCCCCACACGGTCTGCGGGACCTGCGGGACCTACGACGGTCGCGAGGTCGTCGAGGTCGACTGAGGTCGTCGTGACGGACGCCGACCGCACCCCACGTCCGACGGCGGAGACCCTCGCCCAGCTCCTGGACGTGCACCTCGATGACCTGGGCCTGCTCGAGCGTGCGCTGACCCACCGGTCGTGGGCCTTCGAGAACGGTGCCGTCCAGCCCAACGAGCGGCTGGAGTTCCTCGGCGACGCCGTGCTGGGGCTGGTGGTGGCCGACGAGATCTTCCACGCCCATCCCGACGAGCAGGAGGGGCGGCTGGCCAAGGTCCGGGCGGCGGCGGTGAAGGCCGACTCGCTGGCTGACGTGGCCCGGGCGCTCGACCTCGGTGCCTTCATCAAGCTGGGCCGCGGTGAGCTCAGCTCTGGTGGTCGGGACAAGGAGTCGATCCTGGCCGACGGGCTCGAGGCGGTGATCGGCGCGGTGTACCTGGACCAGGGCTTCGCCACGGCCTACGACCTGGTGCAGCGGCTGTTCGCGGACAAGCTCGCGGAGCTGGCCGAACGCGGTGCGGCGCTGGACTACAAGACCAGCCTGCAGGAGCTGGCTGCCGCCCGCTTCGGCGGGCTGCCCCGCTACGAGGTCAGCGACCGTGGGCCGGACCACCGCAAGACCTTCACCGCGACCGCGCTGATCGACGACCGTCAGTGGGGCACCGGACAGGGTCGCAGCAAGAAGCAGGCGGAGCAGCGCGCTGCCAGGGAGGCCTACCTCGCCCTGCAGGCTGCCGAGCATCCGGACGAGCAGCACGACGATCCGGACGACGAGCCCGGCGCCGAGGTGGCCGGGCCGCGCGAGGCGGCGGTGCCGGGCTCGCAGGAGCGTCGCCACGGGGAGCCGGTCGGCTAGCGTTCCCCGGTCGGTGCGTGCTGCGGCCGCCGCTGGTTGCGACCACGACGATGTGAAGGACCTGACGTGCTGGAACTGCCCGAGGTCGAGGTGCTCCGCAAGGACCTGGAGAAGGAGGTCGTCGGCAAGCGGGTCAAGGACGTCGATGTCCGCACGCCGAGCATCGTCCGACCTCTGCACCGCAACCGGCCGGAGTTCGTCAAGGCGCTCGAAGGGCGCAAGGTGGAGGCGGCCCGCCGTCGTGGCTCGCTGATCCTGCTGGACCTCGACGAGGGCGTCACCTGGGTGATCGATCCCGGTGAGGGCGGCTCGCTGCACCGTGAGACCGCGACCGAGGAGCCCGGCGGCGACACCCACCTCACCGTCAGCTTCACGATCGGTGGCGCGCTGCACCTCTCCGAGGTTGCCGACGAACCATCGGTGCGCACCGGGGTCGTCGAGACCGAGCACGCCCTGGAGGCCGCCGGGGTCTCACCGGATGCGTTGGACCTGTTGGACGACAACCCCACCTGGATGGAGTTCGGCCGCTTCCTCGCCGCCGCCGACAAGCCCCTGAAGCTGCTGCTGATCGACCCGGCCTACATCGTGGGCATCGGGCCCGTGTACTCCGACGAGATCCTGTGGGAAGCGGGCCTCCGGCACGATCACCCCTCGGCCACGCTGTCGACCCAGGAGGTCCGGCGCCTCTACCGCGCCACCCAGGAGATCATCGTGGCGGCCATGAAGGCCGCCGGGTCCAGCCTCGACGACGCCGAGGTGGACCAGCTCGTCGACGACGAGGGTGAGTCGGCCGAGCACCTCCGGGTCTACGGCCGCGACGGCAAGCCGTGCAGCCGGTGCCGGCGGCCGATCGTGCGCACGCGGCTCAAGAAGGGCGTGTACACCTACCACTGCGAGCAGTGCATGATCTGACCGCCGCTGCCGGTGACCCCGGAGCAGGAGCTGCAGGTGATGTCAGAGCCGACGGTGGCGACGCGCGTGGTGGTCCAGGGCCGGGTGCAGGGGGTGTTCTTCCGGGCGTCGACCCAGGACCAGGCCCGCGCCCACGGCGTCACCGGGTGGGTCCGCAACCGTGCCGACGGTGCGGTCGAGGCCTGGCTGGAGGGACCCCGTCAGGCCGTGGACGCGGTCACCGACTGGATCGCCGGCGGTGGGCCACGCCACGCCGCGGTCGACCGGATCGACACCGAGGACGTGGACCCGGCTGGCCATCAGGGCTTCAGCGTGCGCCACGACGCCCGCTGAGCGCGCCCCGACGCTCGTCGAGCGGTCCCGTGTGGACCCTGGCAGGCCGACGCGACTACCCTCGGGATGCCGGCAGTTGGGTCGGCGGTGTCCTGGCGTCACTCGGAGGCGGCGGTCGATGAGCAAGGCCCTGTTCGGCGCGTACGCCACCCCGTCAGGGGTCGCCCTGCTCGACGAGATCCGCCGCCTGCGGGCTCGGGTGCAGGAACTGGAAGCGGCCCTGGCGGCGGCGGAGGCCGCTGCCGGCGGTGCCAGCGGCGACGACGCGCAGCGGACCGAGGATGCGCCAAGCGTTGACGAGGTCCCGGCTCCCGCCGGTCGGTGACCCCGCACCGGTAGCATCGGCGGCC
>SLQK01000036.1 GCA_007131525.1 Nitriliruptoraceae bacterium
ATCGAGCTGGTCGGCCGGATCCTCGGCGGCAACCCGCTCCAGCTCACGATCGGCGCGTCGGGGGCCGTGTTCGGCCTGATGGGGGCGGCGATGGTCGTGCTGCGTGCCCGGGGGGTGAACCCCTGGCAGACCACGATCGGGACCCTGGTCGCGCTCAACCTCGTGCTGACCTTCCTGATCCCGACGATCTCCGTCGGTGGGCACCTCGGCGGGCTGCTGGCCGGGGTGGTGGCGGGCCGCCTGCTGATGGTGGACCGGGAGCAGGCAGCCAGCCGGCGCAACGCCGTGTTCGGGCTCGCGCTGGCCATGGTGGTCGTGTCACTGGTCCTGGCGCGCCTGACCGTCGGGGCGATCACCGGCTGAGCCGGCGCCGCGTCCCCCCTCGGGGCGGTGGTCGGCGCTCCCCTTCCCTGGGCGCCAGCCCCGAGGTAGCGCCCGGGTCGACGGGAACAGCAGGTCGACGAACCGCTCGGCGGTGGGTTGGGGCTCGTGGTTGGCCAGCCCCGGTCGCTCGTTGGCCTCGATGATGACGTGGTCGGGACCCTCCACGTCGGGGACCAGCAGGTCGAGGCCGACCACCGGGATGTCGAGCACCTCGCTGGCGCGGACGGCGGCGTCGGCCAGGGTCGGGTGCAGCCGGTCGGTCACGTCGTGGATCGTGCCCCCGGTGTGCAGGTTCGCCGTGCGGCGCACGGCCAGCTCCTGGTCGGCCTCGAGCACGTCGTCGAGCTGGAAACCGGCGTCGGTGACGGTCTTGGTCGTGGCGTCGTCGAGGGGGATGGTGGACTCGCCACCGGTGGCGGCGGCGCGTCGGCGGGAGGTCGCGGCGATCAGCTCCGCGATCGTGTGCTCGCCCGTGCCGGTCACCATCGCGGGCAGCCTGACCGCGGCGGCGACGACCTGGTGGTCGATCACGACGATCCTGAGGTCATCGCCGGCGACGCACCGTTCGAGCACGACGTCGGGGCAGAAGCGCTCCGCCAGGGCCACGGCGTTGATCAGCTCCTCCTCGGTCCGAACCCCGACGGTGATGCCCTGCCCCTGCTCCCCCCGTGCGGGCTTGACCACCAGCTCGCCGTGGGCGTGGAGGAAGGTGAGGTCCTCGCCGTCGTGGGTCGCGACCCGACCCGCCGGCACCTGGAGACCGGCGTCGAGCAGCAGGCGGCGGGTGAGCCGCTTGTCGTCGCAGCGGCTCATCGCGACGGCGTTGGTGAGCTCCGACAGCGACTCCCGGGTGTGGACCGTGCGGCCGCCGTGGGTCAGGCGCAGCAGGCCGGACTCGGCGTCGGTGATGTGGACGGTGATGCCGCGGCGCAGGGCCTCGTCGGCGATGAGGCGGGCGTAGGGGTTCAGGTCGCCGATGCCCTCGGCCGGTGCTGCGGCGAACAGGCGCTCGTTGATGGGGTTCTTGCGCTTGACGGCGAACACCGGCACCCGCACGAAGCCGAGCTTCTCGTACAGGGCGATGGCGGGCTGGTTGTCGTGGACCACCGACAGGTCGAGGTAGGTCCGACCGCGACCCTGGTAGCGCTCGGCCAGCGTGCGCACCAGCGCCCGGCCCACCCCAGGGCGTGAGGTCTGCGGGTCGACGGCCAGGCACCACAGGCTGGTGCCGCCCTCCGGGTCGTCGAAGGCGAACACGTGGTCCACACCGGTGACGGTGCCGATCACCTCCCCCGACTCGGTGTCCTCGGCGACGAGGTAGGTGAAGGTCTGGGTCAGCTGGTTGTGCCACAGGGTCTCGGTCGGGGCGGTGACCATGCCGGCCTCGGTGTAGATCCGGTTCACGGCGTCGGCGTCGGCGGCGCTGGCCATCTTCCGGACCACCACGCCGCGGATCGGCGCCTGGTCGGCGCGCAGGGTGTGCAGCCACAGCCGGTAGGTGTGGCTCGGATCGATGAACAGCTCCTGGGGGGCTTTGCTGACGGCGACGTGGGGCTCGCGCACGTACATGCAGATGTCGCGCCGGCCGGGCTCCTCCTTGGCCACCTCGGCGACCAGCGCCTCGTGGGTGGCGAAGGTCTGCCCGAACAGCAGCCGTCCCCACCCGCACTCCAGGGCCACCTCGGGACGGATGTCACCCTTGAGGTGCTCGGGCTGGTCGTCCCAGGCCCGGGTGGACAGCGCCTGGTCGTAGGCCGCGACGGTGCTGCGCCGACGGTTGCGGTTGCTGCGGTGGTCGCGCTCGGGGGTGCGCTGCGCCATGGCAGGCTCCTCTGGCTCGCGGTGCGGTCGCGGGTCGGTGACCGGGTCTCGGGGACGACGTGGTCAGGGCTGCACGTCGTGGGACTGGAGCCACAGCTCGAGCAGGCCGAGCTGCCAGAGCTTGTTGCCGCGCAACGCGGTCAGTTCCTCGTTGGGGGACGCCAGTAGGCGGTCGACGTAGGCCGCCTGGAACAGCCCCCGCTCCCGAGCTTCGGGCGCCTGCAACGCGTCCCGCACCAGGTCGAGGTAGGGGCCCTGGAGGTACTTGAGCGCCGGGACGGGGAAGTAGCCCTTCGGTCGGTCGATCACCTCGTTCGGGATGACCCGGCGGGCTGCCTCCTTCAGCACACCCTTGCCCTCGCTCGCGAGCTTGAGCTCCGGTGGGACCTGGGCGGCGATCTCCAGCACGTCGTGGTCCAGGAAGGGGACCCGGGCCTCCAGTCCGGCCGCCATCGTCATGTTGTCGACCCGCTTGACCGGGTCGTCGACCAGCATGATCTGGGAGTCGAGGCGCAGCGCCATGTCGGTGGCCGTCTCCGCACCGTCGCGGAGGAAGTGCTGCTCGACCAGGGCACGGGAGACGTCCTCCTCGACCCGGTGCTCGGGCCGCAGGACCTCGGCCATCTCCTCGTGGGGACGGTCGAAGAAGGCGGCGTGGTAGCGGTCGACGGCCCGGGCGACGAGCTCCTCGCGCGAGGCGTCCGGGCCGAGCTGCTCGGTGAGGGCCTGCATCGGCGGGTACCAGTGGTAGCCCGCGAACACCTCGTCGGCGCCCTGACCCGACTGCACCACCTTGACGTGCTTGGCGACCTCCTGGGACAGCAGGTAGAAGGCCACGGCATCGTGGCTGACCATCGGCTCGCTCATGGCATGGATCGCGTCGCCGAGCGCCGGCAGCATCCGCTCGGTGCCGATGCGGATCTGGTGGTGATCGGTGGCGAACTCCGCTGCGATCACATCGGAGTACTTGAACTCATCCCCCTCCTCGCCGCCGGCCGCGTCGAAGCCGATGGAGAAGGTGGTGATGCCCGTCTGGCCGGCGTCCGCCAGCAACCCCACCACCATCGAGGAGTCCAGCCCACCCGAGAGCAGGACACCGACGGGGACGTCGGCCACGGTGCGCCAGTCGACGGCGCGACGCATCGCGTCGAGCACGGCGTCCTCCCAGTCCCGCTCGCTCCACCCGGCCTTGTCGGGATCGCGGGTGAAGTCGGGGCGCCAGAACTCGGTGTCGGCGACGGTGCCGTCGGGCTCGATGGCGCGGGTGGTCGCGGGCGGGAGCTTGCGCACGCCGGTGAGGATCGTGTGGGGCGCGGGGACCACGGCGTGGAAGCTGAGGTAGTGGTGCAGCGCGACGGGGTCGATGGAGGTGTCGATGTCGCCGCCGGCCAGCAACGCCGGCAGCGTGGAGGCGAACCTGAGGCGCCCGGGCGACTCGGCGAGGTAGAGGGGCTTGATGCCGAAGCGGTCGCGGGCCAGGAAGGTCCGCCCGGTGTCGCGCTCGTGGAGCACGAAGGCGAACATGCCCTGGAGCCGTTCGACGAAGCGGTCTCCCCAGGCGTGGTAGGCCTTCGCCACCACCTCGGTGTCGGAGGTGGAGAAGAAGCGGTAGCCCCGTTCGGCCTGCAGCTCGGCCCGGAGCTGCTGGTAGTTGTAGATGCAGCCGTTGAAGGCGATCGTGAGCCCGAGCTCCGGATCGTGCATCGGCTGGTTCCCGCAGGCCGACAGGTCGATGATCGACAGGCGCCGGTGGCCCAGCGCGATCGGTCCCGAGGCCCACAGCCCCTCGCCGTCGGGGCCGCGATCGGACATCGTCGCGATCATCCGGCTGACGGCACCGACATCGGGACTGGTCCCGTCGAGCCGGAGCTCACCGCTGAAGCCACACATGGTCGGGTCCTTCTCGCGCTCGCGCACTCGCGCTGAGGTCGTCTGGCCCCCAAGGGTCGGGGCTTCGGCCCCGTGGGCGCAACCGCAGGACACCGGCCGTTCGGACCCTCGGAGCGCCGGGTGCCCACGCGGCGGGCGACCGCGCCGGTCGCCGTCGGGCACCCTGACCGTCCTCTCCCCCCACCCGTCAGGTGCCGCATGCCCGCCTTCCACCTCGTCGACGCCTTCACCGCCGCCGCCTTCCGTGGTAACCGCGCGGGGGTGGTCCTGCTCGAGCGAGGCCCCGTGGACGCGTCGCTGGCGCAGGCGGTCGCCGCGGAGGTCGGCGCGTCGGAGACGGCGTTCCTCCACCCCGAGGGTGATGACTGGCGGCTGCGATGGTGGACACCGACCACCGAGGTGGACCTCTGCGGCCACGCGACACTCGCCGCGGCCCACGTGCTCGTCGGCGAGGCGCTGGCCCCGAGCACGGACCGACTCCGGTTCCACACCCGCTCGGGCGAGCTCACCGCCACGCCCGACGCCTCCGGCCGCCTGTGGCTGGACCTCCCCGCCTGGCCGGTCGCGGTCCATCCGGCCCCGGATCGGCTCTCCGGGCTGCTCGGTGGGGTCGCCGGCCGGTACGTGGGCCGGACCACGGTCGCCCAGGCCAACGACGTCGTCGAGGTGGCCGACGTCGCCGCCCTCGATGCGGTCGCTCCTGACCTGTCGGCGGTCGCGGCGCTCGGATCGGGAGGGCTGATCGTGACCTCACCGGGCGGGCGGACCGAGGTGGCGATGCGCTACTTCGCGCCCGCACTGGGCGTCGACGAGGACCCGGCCACCGGTTCGGCTGCGTGCACGGTGGCCCCGTTGTGGGCCGGCCGGCTGGGTCGCTCCGAGCTGGTGATCGAGCAGCGCTCCGAGCGGGGCGGGCAGCTGTGGACGCGGGTGGGAGCCGACCGGGTCGAGGTCGGCGGCCATGCGGTCACCACCATCCGCGGCGAGCTCCTCGCCACGTCGAGGTGAGCCCGGCCCCGCGCTGGGTGCCCACCACCTCGATGCCGGGGGCTGGGTGCCCTCCACCTCGGTGCCGGGGGCTGGGTGCCCACCCTCGCGCACGGCCGTCGATGGTCCCGTCCCGGCTCCCTCGCGAAAGTCTCGGATACGAGACTTTCCTCAGGCACCCCGGATGCAGTGGGTGCGCTCGGCGTGTTGGATGCGGGGTCGGATGCGACCTGCGAGGCTTCGAGCACGCGTCGCTCGCCGGGCACGGCGGGCACGGCGGGCCGGAGCGAGGAGGCCAGCGATGCTCGGTGACCGACAGGTGCTGCGGCGGTTCCACGGGCACCTGCACGATGTGTGGTCCCGGCTCGCCGTGTCCATCCCGGGCGGGTGGGTCGAGGAGTCGGGCGGCCTGACGTGCATCGCGACCGGGTCGGCCAGCCCGTCGTTCAACCTGGCCCTCACGAGCGCGCTGGCCGTCTCGGGAGCGGCACGCCGCGATCCGCGGGTCGCGCTGGACGCGGCCCACGACCGCTTCGCCGAAGCCGGGCTGCGCTGGCTCCTGAAGCTCCAGCCGGACCTCGACCACGAGGTGGTCGCGCACGCGCGGCGCCGCGGGCTCGACCTCGACGAGGAACCGGTCTACGCGATGGATCTGCGTGCCTGGGCCAGCTCGACGGCGCCGCCGTCCCCCTCCCCGCTCTCGATCAGCGTCGCCGGGCGGGACACGATCGATGACGCCGTCGAGTGCTTCGCGGCGGCGTTCGACGCCGACGCGGATGCGGTCCGACGCGAGCTCGGGCCCAACCTGTTGACGATCCCGACGTTCACCGTCTTCGTCGGGTATCTCGCAGGGGAACCGGTCGCCAGCTCCATGCTCGCGACGACGCACCGTGTCGGTCTGGCGGGCATCTACAGCGTCGCCACCCGGCCCGACCACCGCGGTCGGGGGTTCGGGACGGCGCTGACCGCCGCGGCGCTGGCCGAGGCCGCGCGGCAGGGGTCCGACACCGCTGTGCTCGAGCCCTCGCCGTTGGGTGCCCAGATGTACCGGCGGATGGGCTTCGAGCCCCTCACGACCTACCTCGAGGCGATCGTGCCGGCATCCGAGGGAGACTGACACCCTGGCGGTGGCGCCCGGGTCAGTCCGCGGCGCAGAACTGGTCGAGCGCCTCGGCGATCCATCCCGGTCCTCCGGCAGAGGCCAGCTCGTCGATCGCGACCTCGGTCCTCGTCGTGCCGTCGGTGACGGTGGCCTGGAGCCCGAGGGCCGGCGCCGCGTCGCAGTCGGGTCGGAGCTCGACCCGAAGCTGCACGACGTGCTGCGGCGGCAGGACCACGGAGTCGACCATGCCTGCGGACTCTCCGGACC
>SLQK01000114.1 GCA_007131525.1 Nitriliruptoraceae bacterium
GACACCGAGCCGTGGGCGAGCCGCATCGCGGACAACACCCCGGGAGGCCAGCGATTCCGCGCCCCGCTGCTGCTGGTGCAGGGCACCCGGGACTCCCTGATCCGCGCCGACATCCAGCGGGGGTTCAACGACCGGCTGTGCGCCAACGGCCAGGTGGTGGAGTACCGCGAGATCGACGGTGCCGGTCATCTGGACGTGAGCCACCAGGCCGGTGACACGGTGGTCAGCTGGCTGACGGAGCGGCACGCCGGGGTCCCCGCGCCCGGGACCTGTCCGACCCTGCCACCCCCGGCGGACACGCGCCACGTAGCCACGGATCCCGTGCCAGCACCCCTGTGAGCTCGGGGGTGGCGGCAGCCCCAGGAGCTCGCTTCTTCCGTCACGAGCGGTTGCGTCGAGCCGATCGCCGAGCGGCCTGTGGCAGGTCGGCCGTGGCTGCGATGCGCGCCGGACCGTGGAGCCCTGGCGGCACCCGCGACCGACGTGCACGAACATCGGCTCCGCTCCCCCGCGTGCAGCTGTCCTGCGACGAGAACCTGCCACCGAGGCTCGCGCGAGCTCTCACCGAGGCCGGCAACGGCGTCGCACGCTGTGGACGCACCTGGTCCCCGGTCGATCGAGCCTCGCAGCTCGTCCAGCCGGCGCTCGCTGCGAACGACTCCCACCTTCGGACGTGCACCGATCGACGACCCTCAGCTCACGCGACGTCGTGCTACGTCTGCTACCCACGTCCCAGCGGGTGTTCGATGCCATGAACCGTGCCCCACCGTGAGCCGCGGAACGACAGCGGCCGCATCCTGCGTGAGGTGCAGACCGGTGCGACCATCGCCGTGACCAACCGCGGGGAGGTCATCGCGCTGCTGGTTCCCCCCCGCCCACCCTCGTGACACGCTGCGTGTTCGGGCTGCCAGGGTGGGAGGGAGGTGCAGCCTGCTGCCGCGTGCAACCCGCCAGGTCTCGAGTGGTGACGTGCTCGACGAGCTTCGCGCGGAGCGATGACCGTCTACCTGGCTACGTCGGCTGCGGCCAAGTTGCTGGTCGAGGAACCAGCGTCGTCACGCCTGGCGAATGACCAGGACCTGCACCGCCACCGCGCCCGCTGTCGACCGGTCGCCGTGGCACGACGACCGAGCATCTGGAGCGAGACTCGTGTCAACCGTTTTGCGGTGAGACTGTGGTGAGCTCACCACAGTCCGCCGAAAGGGACCCCCTCCACAACGGGAGAACCGCCCTCTAGGTGGGCCTAGAAGGCGGTTCTCGTGGTGGAGGTGATCGGATTTGAACCGACGGCTTCTTCGTTGCGAACGAAGCGCTCTGCCAGGCTGAGCTACACCCCCAGGCACCCACCACGGCCAAGGGCCGCGGAGCGAGCGCGGATGGTAGCCGTGGCCACGAGGGGGCGCCAACGCGCCCACAGGTCACTGCGGCCCCAGTCGCCGCTCAGCCCCGACCGCGTTCCAGGGCCTCCCGGTGCGCCTCCAGCGCCCGGCGCAGCTCACGCTGTCCGACCGCGGTCGTCAGGTCACCCCGCGTGCGCTCAGTGATGGCCCGGGCAGCGTCGGTCGCACGCCGCAGGCCGCGGGACAACCCGTCGGGAACATCGATCGTCACCAACGCCGCGAGGATCTCCTGCATCAGCTCCAGGTAGCGTTCGCCAGCGTCCAGATCCCCGCCCCGCATGCGATCCAGGCAGGCTCGGCGCAGCTCACCGACGGTCTCGGCCAGTCCGTGCAGCCACGCCACCTCGCCGACGCCGATGGCATCGGGGCCGGGCAGCGGGTCCCCAGCGATCGCGGCCCGGGTCAGCTCGGCTTCGGCCACCTCCTTCGCCGCGTCGGCCACGAAGCCGGCATGGAGCACCTCGGGATGCACCGCCGCTGCGTCGATGGCCCGGGCCAGGCACCTCCGCGCCTCGCCGACCAGCGAGGTGACCAGCTCGTCGTCACCACGGTGGGCAGCCCGGATCGCGTTCGCCGCGGCCCGGATCGCGTCACGGGAGGAGGCCAGCGCCACCTCGCGCGCCTCGTGGCTGGCCTCGAGCTGCTCACGGACCGGGGCAACCGCAGCCACCAGGTCCTGTGCCGCCGTCACGTCACCCTTCCCAACGACGCAGCCGCACCGTCCCCGATCCCACCCAGACGTCCTCGCCGCCGGCTGCGACCTGCCCCGCGTCACCCAGGGACTCGCTGTCGATGGCCAGCTCGCGGACCACGTGCCGTGCCTGGTCGCGCTGGTGCTTCAGGCGGCGCAGCACGATGACGTAGGCCGCGGTGGCCGCCACCGTCGCGAGGAACACCAGCCACGCCGCTCCCTGGAGGAGCAGCGCGAGCGCGAAGGTGAGCACGCTGGCGAGCAACGAGCGCACGAACCAGACCCGACGGCGGGCGATGACCGGGTCCTCACCGGCGGGCTCGACGACCGGCGTGACGGCGTCGCGGACGGGGCGCGCGACGATCCGTGCGGGATCAGCGGGGACCATCAACCGTCTCCCTCCGCCACCACCGTGGCGATCGGTGCGGAGCACGTTCATGGCGCGTTCGAACCCTCCAACGGTGACGTGGGGAGCGGTGTTGTGGGCCCTGACAGCGCTCGGCAGGAACACGACAGCCCACACGAGGATGAGCAGGAGCAGGAGCTCGTTCACGCGTCGACGCCACCTGGCACTGGCCCACCTCCGCGCTCCACCCGGTCGCTCCACCGGCGTAGGGCGGGGACCGTAACACCGAGCAGGTCGCTCCCGAAGCACCTGCCACCGACCAGATGGCCGACGCCGGAGCTCCGGTCCAGGGTGGCGGACGGACGAACCCTGATCGGTCAGCGGCCGCCGCGCAGCCGGCGGTCACGGCAGCACCACGTCACCGCTGCGGCCTCCCCGCTTCTCACGCAGCCGCAGCTGGGTGATCACGACATCGCGTTGCACGGCCTTGACCAGGTCGTACAGCGTGAGCGCAGCCACACTCGCGGCCGTCATCGCTTCCATCTCCACCCCCGTGCGGTCCCATGCCTGGGCGGTCGCGGTGATGACCGCCAGGCCGTCGTCTCGTGCCACCTCGACGTCCACCTCGACCGAGGTGAGCGCCACCTGGTGGCACAGCGGGATCAGCTCGTCGGTGCGCTTGGCCGCCTGGATCCCGGCCAGCCGCACGACCGGCAGCGCATCGCCCTTCGGCAGGGCCCCGTCCGCCAGCAGTGCCGCGGTGGCTGGGGCCATGTGGACCTCGCAGCTGGCGACAGCGAGACGGGCCGTGACGGGCTTCTCGCTCACCTCCACCATCCGGGCGTGCCCCTGGTCGTCGAGGTGGGTCAGCTCGCCACCACGCGGGCTGCCACCACCGCCCGACGCCACGGGCTCCACGGCGGGGGCGGGGGACGGCCGACTGGTCATGATCGCATCACTCGACGAGGAGGTTGACGTTGACGCGGTCGCCCGCCGGGACCTCGAGCACATCCTCGTCGATCACCGCCAGGCCGTCGGCTCGGGCGATGGAACTGACGACGTGGGAGCCCTGCGGCCCGGTCGGGCGCGCGATCCAGCCGGACCCGTCCCGGGACAGCCGGACCCGCAGATAGGTGCGCTTGTCGGGGCTCGAGCGCAGGGTCTCGGCCGCTGTGGCGACCACGACCGGCCGTTGGACATCCCGGCGTCCCTGCAGCGAGCGGATCACCGGCCGGACGAACACCTCGAAGGAGACGAAGGCCGACACCGGGTTGCCGGGGAGGCCGATGATCGGGCAGCCGGCGATGCGGCCACGGATCTGGGGCATCCCGGGCTTCATCGCGACCTTGGCGGTGTGGACCTCACCGAGCGCTCCGATCACATCGGGGAGCAGGTCGCGGGTCCCGGCGCTGGCGCCGCCGGTGCAGACGATCAGATCGGCGTGACCGAGGCTGGTGTCGAAGGCGTACATCAGCGCCTTGCGGTCGTCCCGCACGATGCCGGCGCTGAAGGGCACGCCACCGGCAGCGCGGACCATCGCCGCGAGCATCGGGCCGTTGACGTCGCGGACCTGGCCGGGACCGGGTTCCTTGTCGGCCGGGACGAGCTCGTCGCCGGAGGACAGCACGACGACCCGGGGCGGTGCGATGCAGCGCACCCGCGACACCCCTGCCGCCGCGAGGACACCGAGGTCGGCAGGCGCCAGCCGACGGCCGCGGGACAGCAGTGGTTGGCCGGGCTGCAGGTCCTCGCCCGGCGCACGCACGTGCTCGCCGGGGGCCACGGCCCGGTGGACGAGGACGTCCACCCCCAGGCTGGAGGTCGTCTCGACGGGCACCACCGCGTCGGCACCGGGCGGCATCGGCGCGCCGGTCATGATGCGGATGCTGCGTCCGACACGGATGGTGGGCAGCTGGTCGACACCGCCGGCTGCCACCTCACCGTCCACGGCCAGCCGCACCGGCTCGTCGACGGTGGCGGTGCGCACATCCCGGGAGATCACGGCGTAGCCATCCATGGCGGCGTTGGCGAAGGCCGGCACCGTGACCTGACTGACCACGTCGTGGGCGAGCACCAGCCCGAGGGCGTCGGCCAGCCGCAGCTCGATCGGCTCCGGCGGGGGCAGCGACGCGAGCAAGCCCGACAGGTGCTCCTCGACGCTGATCAGCTCCTCGCCGACGGTGACCTCGTGCCGCGCGTGACCGACGAAACCGCTCATGCGTGGTCCTGTGGGCCGCCGTCGGCCAGGCGTTCGACGAGCCAGGCGCGCAGCTGGGGGCCGAGGTCGGGCCGGCGCAGCGCGAACTCGACGTTGGCCTGGAGGTAGCCGAGCTTGTCGCCGGCATCGAAGCGAGGCACGTCCAGCGTGAGGCCGACGATCGGCTCCTCGGCCGCCATGACCTCGAGGGCATCGGTCAGCTGGATCTCGCCGCCACGGCCGGGCGGGAGATCCTCCAGGACCTGGAAGATGCTGCCCGGCAGCACGTAGCGACCGATCACGGCCAGGTTGGACGGTGCGTCGGCCGGGTCGGGCTTCTCCACCAACCCGGTGACGAGGTGCTCATCGGATCGCTCACCGGGCTCCACGGTCGCCACGCCGTAGAGGCCGACCTGCTCCTCGGGCACCTCCATCAGCGCGATGACCGGCCGGGAGGTCCGCTCGTGGACCGCGACCATCCGCTCGAGGAAGTCGCCGTCAGGGTCGAGGAGATCGTCGCCGAGCAGCACGGCGAAGCTGTCGTCCGGACCGACGTGGCCGGCGGCCTGCAGCACGGCGTGGCCGAGGCCGAGTGCCTCACCCTGCCGCACGCTGTGGACGTGGGCGAGCTCCCCCAGACCGCGGACCATCGCCAGCTCGTCGTCCTTGCCCTTGGTCTCGAGCTCCCGCTCGAGATCCAGGCGGCGGTCGAAGTGATCCTCCATCGAGGACTTGCCCATCGCACTGACGAACAGCACGTCGTCGAGGCCGGACCGCACGCACTCCTCGACGATCAGCTGCAGCGACGGGGTGTCGACGATCGGCAGCAGCTCCTTCGGGACCGACTTGGTCACCGGCAGGAACCGGGTCCCGAGACCAGCGACGGGCAGGACAGCCTTGCGGACCACGTGCGCTCCTTCGACGTGGTCGAGCCTACCGACGCGAGGGCCCCTGGCGGGAGGCATAGGCTCGTCCGTACGCACCAGCGCACCGCGACGAGGTCCGCCCATGGACGCCACCTCGAAGGCCCCGCTGCGTGCCGCGACCCTGGCGGCCCGACGGGCCTTGTCCGACGCCCAGCGGCGGGAGGCCTCGGGACGCATCGTGGAACGCCTGCTCCGACTCCCGGAGCTCCGCCGACCCTCGACGGTGCTGCTCTACGCGGCGCTCCGCGAGGAGGTCGATGTGGCCGATCTCGTCGCGCCACTGCACGAGCGCGGGGCGCGGACGCTGTTCCCCCGCGTGCGGGGCGACCGGCTCGACCTGGTCGCCACCACGGACCTCAGGACCCTGCAGCTCGGGCACCGAGGAGTCAGGGAGCCGGCGGGCCGTGCCGTCGACCCGGGGGTCGTGGATGTCGCCGTCGTCCCGGGGGTCGCCTTCGATCCGCGCGGCGGCCGGCTGGGTGCGGGAGGCGGACACTACGACCGGCTGCTGGTCGAGTTGGCTGCGGCGACCACCCGCATCGGGGCAGCCTTCGACTGCCAACTGGTCCCCCACATCCCCCGTGAGGCCCACGACCAGCCCGTCCACCTCGTCGTCACCGAACGCAGCGTGCACCGGGCCACGCGTTCCTGACAGCTTGCCTTCGTCCGGACCATACGGCACCATCAGCACTCGCGGACCGCGAGTGCTAGCTCCCAGGAACCTCTGGGAGCCCCGGGAGCCACCACCTGCGCCCGGTCAGCGCACGGAGCCGGACCCGGCCGCCTGCCCTGCGGCCCTCACCACCTGGAGCGGGACCATGCCCACCTACGAGTACGCCTGCCGGTCCTGTGGCGAGCACCTCGAGGTCGTCCAGTCCTTCCGCGAC
>SLQK01000161.1 GCA_007131525.1 Nitriliruptoraceae bacterium
GCGTTGCCGACCACGAAGGGCCAGAACGACAGGTTGAGCGCCAGGCCGTAGGCGAGCCCGGCGACCGCGGCGTAGGCCGCGAGCATCGCGAGCTCGGCGCGCCCCCGGAGCGCGGGCAGGAGCCCGGCCCCGGCACCGACCCAGGCAGCCCCGAGCATCTGGAAGGGCAGCCACGGACCGACGCCGGCGGTGAGCAGCGCGGAGGCGAACAGGGTGACCGCCCCCAGCACGAACCCGAACCCGGGCCCGTAGGCCCGACCGGCCAGCACCAGCAGGAAGAACACCGGCTCGAACCCGGCCACGCCGGTGCCCAGCGGCCGGAGCGCCGCGCCCACCGCCGCCAGGACACCGAGCATCGCGACGGTCTTGGCGTCCATACCGCCCTCGGCGAGCTGGGCGAGCACCACCGCCAGCAGCAGGGGCAGCAGCAGGGCGAACAGCAGGGGCGCATCGGTGGCGTGGGCGAGCCCGCTGCCGGGCTGGGCCAGCAGGGGCCAGCCGAAGGCGACCACCCCGACCGCGGAGACCAGCAGCAGCGCCGCCAGCGAGCGGGGTCCGATGCGCAGCTGCCCGCCGGTCCGCAGGGCCAGCGAGGTGACCGCCGGTGCGGTCGGTTCGGTGGTGGTGCGCTCGTCGCTCACGAGGCCACCTCCAGGCTCGCGCTGACCTCGTCCACGGTCAGCCACGGCAGGGGGGCCACGACCTTGGCGATCTGGGGGGCGAAGGCGGGCGAGCCGACGACGACCTCGCTGGTCGGTCCGTCGACCACCACCTCGCCGTCGGCCAGGACCACGGTGCGGGTGGCGACGGCCGCGACCAGCTCCACGTCGTGGGTGGCGAGCACGACGGCCCGTCCCTCGGCGGCCAGCCGGCGGAGCAGGGTGACCAGCCGTCGCTTGGCGGTGTAGTCGAGCCCGCGGGTGGGCTCGTCGAGCAGCACCACGGGCGGGTCGCTGACCAACTGGATCGCGAGCACCAGGGCGAGCCGCTGGCCCTCGGACAGATCCCGGGGGTGGCGGTCGTGGTCCAGGTCGGGCACCAGCCCCTCCAGCAGCGCCGCGCAGCTGCCGGCCGCCAGGCCGGCGTCGTGGTCGGCCGCGTCGCACTCGGCGGCGACGGTCTCGGCGTAGAGCAGGTCCGCGGGCTCCTGGGGGACCAGGGCCACGAGACGGACCAGTTCGGCGGGGGAGAGGCGCGCCGGATCGTGACCGGCGACGGTGACCACCCCGTGGTCGGGTGCCAGCAGGCCGGTCCAGGCCCGCAGCAGGGTGGATTTGCCCGCGCCGTTGCGGCCCATGACGGCCACCACCTCGCCGGCGGCGATCGACACATCCACGCCGCGCAACGCCACGGTCCGGCCGTAGGAGACGGCGAGACGGGCCGTGTGCACCACCGGTGCTGCGTCGGTGACGGGCAGGACGGCGCGGGTGGGTGGCGGCAGCTCCGCCAGGTCCCGGCGCAGGCCGGCGGCGCGTCGGCGGGCGTCACGGATCGTCAGCGGCAGCGGGGACCATCCCGCGAGCCGGCCGAGCTCGACGATCGGTGGGGCGATCGGGCTGGTCGCCATCACCTCGGCGGGGCTGCCGACCTCGATGGCGGCACCGCCGCCCGGCAGGTGGACGATCCGGTCCGCGAAGGGCACCACCCGTTCCAGCCGGTGCTCGGCCAGTACCACGGTGATGCCGAGGTCGTGGACGAGCCGGTGGAGGGTGGCCAGCACCTCCTCGGCGGCCGGGGGGTCGAGCGCGGAGGTCGGCTCGTCCAGCACCAGCACCCGGGGGTGGGTGGTCAGCACCGAGCCGATCGCGACCCGCTGCCGTTCCCCGCCCGAGAGGGTGTCGAGGGGGCGGGCCCGCAGATCGGCCAGACCGAGCAGGTCGAGGGTCTCCTCCACCCGTCGTCGCATGACCTCCGGCGCCAGCCCGAGCGACTCCATGCCGTAGGCCAGCTCCTCCTCGACGACGTCGGTGACGAAGCCGGCCCGGGGGTCCTGCCCGACCACGCCCACCACGTCGGCCAGCTCACGGGGCGGGTGGTTCGCGGTGTCGCGTCCGTCGACGACGACCCGGCCGTGCAAGGTCCCGCCGGTGAAGTGGGGGACCAGGCCGTTGATGGTGCGGAGCAGGGTGGACTTGCCCGAGCCCGTCCGCCCCACCACCAGGCACAGCTCACCCTCCTCGACACGCAGGTCCACCCCCGACAGGGCGGGGTGCAGGGAGCCGTGGTAGGTGACGCCGACGCCGTCGAGCTCGATCACGCGGCCACCTCCGGGGAGTGCGACGCCGAGGTGGCGGTCGGCTCGCCGGCCCGCCGGACCAGCCAGCGCGGGTCCCGGCGTGGCTGCCGGCGCGCAGCGGTGACCAGGGCCGGCGGCGGGGTGAGCCACGCGGGCAGGAGCGCGAGCAGGATGCCGACGGTCGCCGCTGCAGGCAACGGCACGGCCAGCAGCGGCCAGGGTGCCGGGTCGAGGGTGCCGGGTGCGCTGACGGAGGTCACGATCGTGCCGAGGCCGGCACTGACCCCCGCGGCGGCGGTCAACCACTCCGGTCCGGCCCACGGATCGGGTCGGTAACGGGTCCGGGTGACCCCGGCCCCCGCCACGCGGAGCGAGGCCGCGGCGACCATGAGACCGAGCAGCAGCATGGGCAGCCCGAGGGCGGCGGGTCCGGTCCCGTCGAGCAGCCCGTAGAGGCCGACCAGGGTCCCGCCCAGGCCGAGCAGGGTCAGCGTCGTGGTCAGCCGGCGGGTGCGCAGCGGCACCGTCGCCCGGCGGCCGTAGCCGCGGGAGTCCATCGCCGCCGCCAGGGCGAGCGAGCGCTCCAGGGCGTCCTCGAGGACGGGCATCGCGACGGTCACGATCGATCGCAGCCCGCGGTCAGGGCGGCCACGCAGCCGGCGTGCCGCCCGGATCCGCTGGACCGAGGCGACCATCGACGGGGCGAAGGACAGCGAGACCACCACGGCGACCCCGACCTCGTACAGCGCGGCGGGGACCGTGGCCAACAGCCGCTTCGGGTTCGCGAGCGCGTTGGCGGCGCCGATGCACGCGAGCATCGTGGCCAGCCGCAACCCGTCGACCAGCGCCGCAGCCAGGGCGGTGTCGGTGATCGGTCCGCCGAGGCGCACCCCCGCGGCCCAGGACGGCAGGGCGACCTCCGGCAGGTCCACCAGGACGGTGCCGGGGGTGGCCGTGCCGAACAGGGTCTGGGCGACGACGCGGATCGCGATGACCACCAGTCCGAGCTTGAGGAACACCACGAAGGACCGCGCCCACGGCGCATCCGAGCGGCGCGAGGTCACGACGTGACCGGCCACCGCGAGCACCAGCAGCAGCAGCCACGGGTTGGTCGTGCGCGACGCCGCGGTCGCCAGGCCCAGCGCCCACAACCACCACGCCCCCGGGTGGAGGGCGCGTGGCGGAGGCGGAGGCCGACGGGTCACGACGGTGACCCTGTCCTGCGGAGCCGCTGGCGCCAGGTCAGCACCCCGATCCCGGCGAGCAGGCCGAGGCCGACGGCGCCACCCACCGGCGAGGTGGAGCTGTCGGCGTGGGTTGGGTGGGCGGCCAGCGTCGTCTCGGGCTCGTCGGTGGTGGTCGGAGCGGGCGCTGCGGGCTGCTCGTCGGCCGGGTCGCCGGGAGCGGGGTCGCCGGGCGGCGGATCCTCCCACTCGCCGGTGGCGACCGGGTCGGGTCGCCAGGAGGGCGCGGCCTCGGCCACCTCGTCGTCGGCTGCTGCGCCGGCGTCATCGCGACCGCCAGCACGGCCCGCCTCGTCGTCGCCCGCCGAGGCTGCTGGCGCCTCAGCGGTCGGTGCGGGGGTGGCCGACGTGCCAGCGGCGTTGCCGGTCGCGGTCGATCCCGCAGGGGCATCGCTGGTGCCGCTGCCGCTGCCCGCGCCCCCGCTGCTCGAGCCGGAGCGGCTGGCGCCGGTCGACGGAGCCGTGCTGTCGGATCCACCGCTCCCAGCGCCGTCGTCGGGCTCCGCTGGTGGTGGCGGCCGGTTGGCGGGTGGCGCCGTGCCCGGCGGTGCGGAGCCGTCCCCGAACCGCCACCCCTCGACGCTGCCCGGCGGGGGCGTGCGGGCGCCGGCACCAACGGTCGCGTAGGTCCAGGACCCACCCGCCTCGGCGTACCAGTAGGACCAGTAGGCGCTCGCCGGTGCCCCGTTGCAGGGATCCGGGCGCGCATCGATCGTGCACACCATCCCCGGGATGCGCGGTACGAAGGTGTAGGTGTGCCTGGCCTGCTGCAGGGCCGCGAGCCCGTCGGCCGGGCTGCCGGTGGCACACCGGGTCGACAGCGAGCCGCCCGCCGCCCGGGCGTCGACCACCACCCAGACCCCGTCACAGGTGTCGGCAGCTGCCGGCGGCGCCACGGGGCCGGCGAGCGTGAGCACGCTGACCAGCACCGCGACGACCGCAGCGAGGTGGACGGCCCGGGCGTGGGCGGTCACCGTGGTTCCCGGCGCGCGCGCAGACCGGTCGCGACCCCACCGACGAGCAGCAGGGCACCGAGAAGCAGGCCGAGCACCTGCCAGGTCGGTACCGAGGGCGACAGCCCCGAGTCGACCCGGGTGGGCCGCAGGATGTCCTGCTCGGCAGCTGGCTCCTCCTCGCGCTCGTCCCCGGCGTCGACGTCGGGCTCCGGCGACGCGTCGTCGGTGGGCTCGTCCGTGGGCTCGTCGTCGACAGCCTCGCAAGCCAGCCTCGGGACCGCGTCGCTGGCTCCTGCGCTGCTGATCGTGGCGAGGCTGGCTCCGACCAGACCCAGGATCGCCTGCGAGGTCGCGAGCTCGACCGAGCCTCGAGCGTCGACGTTGAAGGGGATCGCTCCGGGACTGTCGGAGTCGCAGCCGTCCTGCTGGCTCACGATCCATGTGGCCGCCGCGGCGGCTTCGTCCGCTGAGCCGGCCACGGTCAGGGCCGCCGCCGCGAGGCCGGTCGAGTTGGTGTTGACGCCGTCGGGTGAGGAGAAGCTGCCGTTCCCAGCCTGCACGCTCTCGAGCCAGGAGACCGAGGCCGCGACCGCGTCATCGGCCCCGACCGCGGCCAGCGCCTGGACCGCGAAGCCGGTGGTGTCGACCGAGGAGGTGCAGGTCTCCGGTGCGAACTGGCTCGGGAAGCCACCGTCGCCGCAGGCCTGGTCGACCAGCGCGGAGATCGCCTCCTCCGAGGGCGCGACTCCTGGCGCGCGGTGCAGTGCGAGGATCGCGAGCGCCTGGGTCAGCGGTGTGGAGAACTGCCCGAAATCGCTCCGGTCGCCGAACCGACCGACGATCCCGTCGGCGGGATCATCGATCTCCAGCGACAGCAGTTGCTCGACGAGGTCGATCCCGTCGGCGTCACGAGGATCACGATCGACGACCGACAGTCCGAGCGCCAGCTTGGCGGTGGCCCCGGCGTACGCGGCATCGTCGGCGTCGAAGCCCGCCCCTTGGGTGTAGGAGGCCGCCTGGGAGGTCACCCAGTCAGCGATGGCCTCGATGGTCGGGCCAGCCACCCCGACCGCAGCCAGGGCGAACAGGACATCGATCGTCGGGCCGACGCTCGGCCCGAAGTCGCTCCCGACGGCTGGGTCGTCGGTCAGGGCGGTGACCAGCCAGCCGGCAGCAGCCTCGGCTGGATCATCGGTCGGGACGGGGTCGGCGAGGACGGGTCGGACGCCGACGACGGTGAGCAGCAGCGTGAGGGTGGTGAGCAGCGCGAGGGTGGTGCTGGTGGAGCGGGCGGTGGGACGAGCCACGTGGGTGCCTTCGGTGAGCGGTCCGAGACGGTGGTGCCCGCACGGATCTGCCCAGAGACGACGACGTCCCCCCGGTACACATGACCACGTGTACGCGGGAGGACGGACGCTCGGGCGGAGCTCGCCCGGGCTCCGCCCCGCAGACCTCGACGGTGGATGGAGCCGCTCGCCACGAGCAGGTATCCCGACTCGTCGCCTGGCACATCCCGGTGGTCGCGGTGACCTCGGGTGTGGACGACCTACGGTTGCGGGTCAGCGCCGGAATCCGACCGGACTTCCCCTGCTGCGTGGTGTTCGGTTTTCGTGTGACCCTCGTCGCCGAGGGCCGCAGGCCAACCCAACCACACGGTCCGGTCCCGAGCAAGCTCCGGGCGACAGGTTCAGCCGTCGGGGTTGCGGGCGAGGACGGCGCGGGCGACCCGGGACACCGGCGGGCGTCCGAGCTGCTCGGCCATCCAGCCGGTGACGGCGATCACTTCCGCCAGATCGACCCCGGTGTGGACCCCGGAGCCCTCCAGGGCGTAGAGCAGGTCCTCGGTGGCGAGGTTGCCGGTGGCGCCCTTGGCGAAGGGACAGCCACCGAGCCCACCGGCGCTGGTGTCGGCGATCCGCACGCCGGCCTCGAAGGCCGCGAGGGTGTTGGCCAGCCCCTGCCCGTAGGTGTCGTGCAGGTGCA
>SLQK01000116.1 GCA_007131525.1 Nitriliruptoraceae bacterium
GGGGCCGCGCCGCGTCGTGGATCGCGACCACCTCGATGTCGGCGGGCAGGGCCGCGATGCCGGCGGCGACGCTCGCCGTGCGCGTGGCGCCACCGGGGACCAGCGTGAGGATCGCGTGGTCGGCGGCCGCGAGCGCGAACCGCTCGCGCTGGCCCGGGGGGTGGACCACCACCGGTGGCGGGAGCCCGGCGGCCGCCAGCCCGGCCAGGGCGTGGGCCAGCAGCGACCGGCCCGCCAGCACGACCAGCGCCTTCGGGTCCGGGGACGCCAGGCGCTCGCCGCTGCCGGCAGCGACGACCACCACACCCAGACGGGGCCGTGGCGCGGTCACGTCCCGTCCGCGGCGATGGTCGAGAACAGCAGCCGGCCGGTCCGGGTCTGCACGATGGAGCTGACGTCCACGGTCACGAGGTCGCCGATGCGGTCGCGAGCCTGGGCGATCACCACCATGGTGCCGTCCTCGAGGTAGCCGACCCCCTGATCGCGCTCCCGTCCCTCCCTGATCACGGTCAGCTCCAGCCGATCGCCGGGCAGCACCGGAGCGCGGACGGCGTCGGCCAGCGCGTGGGGGTTCAGCACCCGGATCCCCCGGCTCTCGGCCGTCCGGGCCAGCGCGACGTCGGCGGTGACGAGGGCGGCACGCCGGTCCTGGCACAACGCCACCAGCCGATCGTCCACCGCGGCCACACCGGCCACCTCGACGTCGCTGATCTCCACGGCGACCAGGCCCTCGTCCTGGAGCACCCCCACGGTCCGCAGGCCGCGCTCCCCCAGCGCGCTGCGGTGCTCGCGGTCGTCGGCCGCGATGCGTTCGACCTCCTCGATCACGAACCTGGGGATGACCAGGGTCCCCTCGAGGTAGCCGCTGCGGGCGACGTCGGCGATACGCCCGTCGATCAGCGCCGAGCTGTCGACGACCTTGACGCCGGCACCCCGGGACGGCGTGCGGACCTCCAGGCGACCCCGGATGCCGACGTAGCGGCCGAGCTCGGCGCCACGGTTGGCACCCAGCAGGATCCCGCCGTACACGAGGACGATCAGCAGCAGGAGCAGCACGGGGACGGTGAACGCCTGGCCCGGCAGCAGCAGGACGGGGACCGTGATGGCCAGGCCGAGCAGCGCCCCGAACGTGCCGCCGATCGCCCCGGCGATCAGCTGGACGGCCGGGACCGACTGCAGCCGCTCGGTGGCGCCCTGCACCCGCCGCACGAGCAGGCGCCCGAACAGACCCCCGAGGAGGTAGCCGACCAGTGCTCCCAGCATGGAGGTGACCAGCCGGGTCGTCTGGGGGTCGTCGAAGGCGAGCAGGCGATGGACGGGATCGCCCAGGGCGTAGCCCGCCGCGGTGGCCGACAGCACCACGCCGAGCCTGACCAGCTCCGCGACCACGTGCTCCCGTGGCACGTTGCGCTCCACCACCAGCCTCCTCCGGGCTTCGGAGCCGAGATGCTACGGGGTCGCCACCCGTGGCACTCAGCGCCACCGATCGAAGGCGTAGCTGCGCGCGTGCCGGCGCGGCTGCGCCCGGGCCTCCAGCAGCAGTCGTCGGCCCTCGGGCGTCCGCGTGTATGTCAGCTCCCCACCGCCGACGTGCTCGGCCCAGGCCCGCGCGAAGGCCTCGGCCCGTTCCCGGTTCACGCCGAGCACCTCCGGCACCGGGTGGTAGCTGGGGCGGCCGAGGGACCGTCGGCCGAGGGCTCGCAGCGGGAGCCACAGGGCGGTGAGCGGCAGGGACGGCAGGCGCGCGTCGGTGCGGCGGATCAGGTACCGCGGGTCCTCGATCGGGCCCAGGGCCTGCCGGTACGCGTCGATGAAGCTGCGGGCGTCCGCGGCCGGCGCGTGGTCGAGAACGACCTGCAGCGTCGCGTCGGGTTGCGCGCGGACGCGGACCTGTTCCGGTTGGAGGGACGCCCCGACCTGTCCGGTCGCACGCAGGGCGTCGAGCACGGCCCAGCCGACGTCCCGGAGGATGGCGTCGGGGGGTTCCTCGATCATGAGCAGTCGCCACAGCGTGGCGAACGTCCGGCGGTTGACGACCACCGTCGCGGCCATCATCGCCGCTGCCGAGCCGACCAGGACCGGCCCCGCCGCGGGCCCGGCGGCCGACAGCCCGTACAGGGCGACGACGACCGCTGCCAGCAGCACCGCTCCCGTCCGTCGCAGCACCGCCGCCAGGGTGTCGGCCACGGTGTGGACGGTCCTGATGCGCAGATCCTGCACTTCGATGCGGCTCGCGCGCGACTCGAAGTTGTCATACGGCTCGCCCACACCCCACCAACCGTAGGAGCGGTCCCGGTTGCCGATCGCGGACCGGCTGGCGCGGGTGTGTCGGGCGTAGTTGATGCGCGACCAGGGCCAGAACGCCAGGTCCCGTGCCAGCTCCGGTGACAGGTGCAGGACCCCCCGGGCAACCTGTCCGGTCCACGAGACCACGGCGCCGGGCACCTCCTCGATCGGGGCGCCGATGCTCGCGGCCTCGGCGACGGGCAGCGCCGACTGGACCCGGGTGCTCCAGCGCAGCGGTGGGACCAGCCCCCACAGGTGCGCGTGCCGCCGTTCGAGCCGACGCAGGTCCACATCGCCCCGGGGGTGGTCGGGCGCCACGCACACCACGTCCCAGTTGTGGGCCACCTTGGTCGGCCAGTTCGGGTCGAGCCGGAGCGACCGGCCGCGCAGCTGTCGACTGGCCGTTGAGGTCGTGACCGAGGTCAGGTCCACGAGGGTGTTCAGCGTCAGCGCGTCCCACCCCTCGCCGAACAGCCCTCGGGTGCCGACCAGACAGCGGGTCGCGCCGGACTCGAACACCTCGGTGAGCAGTCGGACGTAGGTCGCGGAGGACCAGTCGGGTCCGGAGCCGACGATCTCCAGCACCCTCGGGTCCTCGGTCGGCTCGTACCGGCAGACGGCGGCCAGACCGTCCTCGGCGACCTGGTCGTTCAGCGCGGTGACGAGCTCCTCACCGTGGTCAGCGTCGACCAGCACGGTGCTACCCGTGATCAGCATCGGATCGAGCGCATCGGTACGGGGGTCGTCGATCAGGGCGTGGAAGACCCTGAGGGCCGAACCGGCGTCGGCGTCCAGGGGTGCCCCGAGCCGCGCGACGGCCGAGGCGGCCCGGGCGAAGTCGGTCACCACGACCGCCCGCAACGCCGGTCCGAGGTCCGCAGCCTCGGCGGCCAGCAGCTCGACGACCGCGGCGTCCTTCGCCTCGGAGAAGGCGAGCACCAGGTCCCCGACCGACCGACCGTGCCGCAGCCCGCGCTCGGTCAGGGACAGGCCGAAGGCGGTCAGCGCGGCGCGGAGCTCGGACAGGCGGGCATGGTCCTCGGCGGCGTCGCTCAGGGCCAGCACGTCGAGGCCGAAGCGCTCCAGCAGGACCAGCTCGTCCTCGAAGGTGACGGGCTCGTCACCCCCGGCCGGCAGCGGCAGCCGGTCGGGCCAGCTGCCACGCTCGCCCAGCAGCCGTGCGGCGGCGATGACCAGGGTCGGCCGCTCGGCGAGCTGGGCCGCGAGGTGGTCGATGGGCGCCACCTCGCCGGAGCCGACGACCACCGATCGGGCGTAGGCGCCCAACCGTTCGTCGCCGAGCACCCCGGTCATGGCCCGCCGGAAGGCCGCGCCCGCGTCGCGCAGGACCTTGGACTCCCGCGGGGTCGGTTCGACGAACCACACGAGGTCACGCCAGGGCGCGAGGTCGCCCTCGCGGACGACCGCGGGGGTGGGGACCTCGAAAGTCACCTCGCCGAGCAGGCCGGTGTAGTTGTCGTAGGACAGTCGGTCCTGCGGGTCGGGCAGGGTCGCCGTGAGCCCGATCAGCTGCACGTCGTCGCCGAGCTCCTCCAGCAGGGCGCGGACCACCAGGGCCCAGTGATCGAGCAGGTGGTGGCACTCGTCCAGGATCACGGTGGCGACCCCATGGTCCGCGAGCCGCCGGATCAGCGCCCGCGCATTGGGGTGGAGCAGCGGGAGCACACCCCCGGCGTCGATCAGCCGGCGCCGCTCACGGCGCACGTACCGGGTGAGCTCGCGGCGGTGGTTGGCCGGATGGTCCGCCGCCATCCGCGCGATCCGCGTGCGGGCCGCACGGTCGTCGGCGACGTGGTCACCGGCCACCAGGTCGGCGACCCACCGCTGCTCAGCCGCCGCGGCGACGGCGTCGTCGACCGCGTCGAGCACGCCCAGCCGCTGGTAGGTCAGCGAGGTGACGGCGGCCGGCGCCGACGGGTCGCCGCTGCCCGCGAGGCGGGCGTCCTCGTGGGGTAGGAACATCGACAGCTGGTCGAGCCACTGGGAGGCGATGGTCGCGGTGGGTGACAGGACGAGCGTCGGCCGGGCCCGCCGATGCGCGAGCTCGAGACCGACGATCGTCTTGCCCGATCCCGGCGGGGCGACGAGGTGGAGCGTGGCCGGGTCGTCGAGCTGCTCGACCCGGGCCAGGGCCAGTCGCTGGTAGGTCCGCCAGGGGTGGCGGAAGGCCATGCGGCGCAGCACGACGACGGGCGACTCGGCTGCATCCCCGTCCGGGGCCCCGGCACCCACCACCAGCCTGCGGTGGCCTCACTCCAGGGTCAGACCTGGGCGGCGAGCAGGGTCTCCTCGACCAGCGCCTCGGCCTGCTCCTCGTCCTTCTTGATGGCGACCGCCAGCTCGGAGAGCAGGATCTGCTTCGCCTTGGTCAGCATCCGCTTCTCGCCGGCGGACAGGCCCTTGTCCTTCTCGCGGGTGGCGAGGTTCCGCACCACCTCGGCGACCTGGTAGATGTCGCCGGAGCGCAGCTTCTCGTAGTTGGCCTTGAACCGACGCGACCAGTTGCCGGCGGCCTTGCCCTCGGGCTCACGCAGGACGTCGAGAACCTGCTCCACCTCCTTCTTGCTCACGACGTTGCGGATCCCGACCTCCTCGCAGGAGTCGGCCGGCACCATCAGCGTCAGGTCCCCGTAGGTCAGTCGGAGCACCAGGTACTCCCTCGCCTCGCCCTTGAGCTCCCGCTCTTCCTTGCGTTCCACGACCGCCGCGCCGTGGTGGGGGTAGATGACGGTGTCGCCGACGCTGTAGGCCATAGAAGGGTCGCTCCTGACGTGGTCCGGGTGGGGGACCGGGGATGATCCGGGGGGGGGAGATGCCCGCGGACCGAACCTGCGAGCGGCCGGCACCGAACCTTCGTCGGAACTCCCGTGGAAGGGAGGTCGTCGCAGGACGGGCCTTCGTCCGCTCGTCGGCCGTCTCCGCGGCACCTTTCGTTCGACTCGCTGAGGCTCGGTCCTGCAACGTCCCGGCGCCGCACCACCTCACCACGAGGGGCCACCGGGAGCAGGTCAGAGACGACTGCCCACGAACCGGGACACCGCCATCTGGCCGGGTCGAGGATAGCATCCCGCGCCCCCTCGGTCGAGGGCCGGTCGTGGCCCGATATCGCCGCCCACCGACCCATCCGAGGCCGGTTCGGGCCTTTGGGACCTGGGGCCCGGGGTCAGTTGAACCGCTCCGGGGCGATGGGCTCTGACAGGCGGCGCAGCCCCTCCTGGATCATGCGGGCCCTCTGGCCACCGACCCCTTCCACCCGATCGAGATCGGAGATGGTCGCCTCCATGATCCGCGGCAGGGTGTGGAAGCGCTCGACGAGCCGCTCGATCACCGTGGCGGGCAGGCGCGGGATCCGCGACAGCATGCGGTACCCGCGCGGGGTCACCTGCAGCTCCAGCTCGTCGTCCCCGTAGGCGAGCAGCGAGGCGACCAGCTCCGGGTTCAACAGCTCCTCGGTCTCGAGCGCTGACAGCTCCTCCAGGACGCGCTTGAGCTTGCGCCGGCGGTCCTTGAGGTAGTCGCGGACGAGCAGCTCCCGCATGCTGCCGCCCGAACCGACCAGCTCGTCCAGTTGGAGCTGGATCAGCCGTCCCTCGCTGCCCAGTTCGATCACGTGGGACTCGACCTCGCCGGCGATGCGTCGCAGCATCTCCGCACGCTGGAGCGCGAGCACCGCGTCGCGGACCGTGACCGCGTCCTCCACCTCGCGGGCCGACAGCTGGGCGGTGACCTCATCGAGGCGTGAGCGGTAGCGCTCCAGGGTGGACAGCGCCTGGTTGGCGCGCACCAGCAGGGCCGAGACCTCCTCGAGCACGTGCTTGGTGCCCCCGAAGTACAGGTTCACCATGCCCATGGACTCCGACACCGCGATCACGGGCTGCCCGGTCTGCCGGGCGGTCCGCTCCGCGGACCGGTGCCGCGTCCCGGTCTCGGAGGTCGGGATCGACGGGTCGGGGACCAGGTGGACGTTCGCGCGCAGGATGCGCTTCGCGTCGGCGTCGAGCACCAGCGCCCCGTCCATCTTCGCGAGCTCGGCGACACGCTGGCTGGTCGCCGCGATGTCGATGACGAACCCGCCCGAGACCAGGGGCTCGATCTGCGGGGTCCA
>SLQK01000277.1 GCA_007131525.1 Nitriliruptoraceae bacterium
GCCACCGCCAGCTTCAGCCGGCGGCTGCCGCCACCCACGATCACCCGGTCCAGCACCGCGATCCTGGCATCGAGGTAGAGGGGGAGCGACGCCGGGAGGCCGAAGGGCGTCACGCCGCCGATCTCCATCCCCGTCGCCTCCCGCGTCAGCTCGGCCGGCGCGAAGGAGAGCTTGCGGACCCCGAGCAGGCGGCGCACCCGCGTGTTCACATCCAGCTTGGTGGTCGCCAGCGCCACGCAGGCCGCCAGCACCGGCGGGTCGTCCTTCGAGGCGACCACGATGCAGTTGCCGGACGCCTCCAACGCGTAGCCGTAGTGCGCACAGAAGGTGGCGGTATCGGCGAGGTCGGGGTCGATCTCGATGACCTCGTAGGGCGCGCCGGTGGCAGCGACGGCCGCCAGGACCGACGCCTCGGTCGGATCTCGGGGTTCCACCGTCGGCACGACGACGCCTCAGTAGCCGAGGTGGACGTCGACCAGCCCGAGCAGTTCCTGGTCCTGGGTTCGGCGCTCGACGTTCTCACGGACCCGGGCCCACAGCAGCTTGATGCCCATCTCCGGGGTGTTGCCCACGTGGGGGCTGATGATGACGTTGTCCAGGGACCACAGGGGGTGACCGGCGGGCAGCGGCTCGGGCTCGGTCACGTCGAGTGCGGCCCCGCCGAGCCGGCCTTCCGAGAGCGCTTCGACCAGGGCGTCGGTGTCGACGTGCTTGCCCCGCGCCACGTTCACCAGCCACGCATCATCGGGCATGGCGCGCAGCACCGTGTCATCGATGATGCCCTCGGTCTCGGGCGTCAGCGCCAGCGCCAGGATCACCACGTCAGCCTCGGCCACAGCTCGGTGCAGGTCGTCGAGCCCGACCACCTCGGCGACCCCGGTGATCGGCTCCGGCCGGTTGCGGACCACGGTGAGGTAGCTGCCGAAGGGCAGCAGCAGGCGGACCAGCGAGCGCGTGATCGCCCCGCCACCCACGATGCAGACGTGGGCCCCGAGGAGGTTCTTGCCGTAGGGCTCCGACCAGGTGTCGCGTCGGGCGTAGCGTCCGATCCCGCGCAGCCCACCGAGCGTGAGGGCCAGCGCGTGCTCGGCGACCGGTTCCGCGTAGACACCCTTCCCGCAGGTCCAGACGTGCTGGTCGTCGAGGACGCCGACGAAGGGCTCCACCCCGGCGAAGGGCAGCTGCACCCACTCGATCGCCGGATGTCGGTCGAGGACCGCCCGCAGCTGGTCGGCGTCGCCGGTCGAGGTCCAGATGAGCGCGTTCGCGCGCTCGATGCCGACGACCTGGCCGCCTCCCTCGATCACAGCCGTAGCCAGCTCCTCCCGCTCGCCAGGCGGCAGCAGCGCGCATCGCACCTCACCCACGACGCCCCTCCATCCACGCGGTCGACGGTGGCCGGACGCACGGTAGTCCGAAGGGTCAGGGGTTGTGACGACCCCGGTGGCCCTACGCTTCCCGCGACCAAGGAGGCCAGGGTGCGTGAGCGGCCGATCGGTGTCTTCGACAGCGGGCTGGGCGGCCTGACGGTCCTGCACGCCATGGTCGACCTACTGCCGGCCGAGGACCTCCTCTACCTCGGCGACACGGCCCGCTACCCCTACGGTGAGCGCGACCTCGACGACCTCCAGCGCATCAGCCTGGCGGTGGCCGAGGAGCTGGTGGCCCGTGGCATCAAGCTGCTGGTCGTCGCGTGCAACAGCGCCACGGCGGCGGCACTCCCGACGCTGCGTGATGCCCTCGACGTGCCCGTGGTGGGTGTGGTCGACCCCGGTGTCCGCGCAGCCGCAGCAGCCTCCCGGACCCGTCGCGCTGTGGTCATCGGGACCCGCGCCACCGTCGCGAGCGGGGTGTACGAGGAGGCAGCCGAGCGGCTGGATCACGGTCTGGTCGTGCGCACGGTGCCCTGCCCCGGGCTGGTCGAGCTGGTCGAGGAGGGCCGGACCTCCGGGCCCGAGGTGACCGCTGTCGTCCGCGACCGGCTCGCGCCGCTGCTGAGCGCCCGTATCGACACCCTCGTGCTCGGTTGCACCCACTTCCCCATGCTCGCGCGCCCGATCTCCGAGGTGGTCGGACGGGATGTGACCCTGGTATCGAGCGCCGACGAGACCGCCTTCGAGGTGCGTGACCTCCTGTCGCGCCTCGGCTGGCTCCGGGAGGAGGAGGGACATGGGTCGGCGGCGATCGGCCACCGGCACTACCTGACGACCGGGGATCCGGGCACCTTCGCCGTGCTGGGCGAGCGCTTCCTCGGTGCCCCGCTGACGTCGGTGGAGCACGTGACGATCGCCTCGCTCGAGGCCCCGACCGCGCTCGAAGCCCCGACCGCGCCCGACACCGCGCGCGACGCCACACGTGACGCCGCGCCCGACACCACACGTGACGCCGCGCCCGACGCCGCGCCCGACACCGCGCACCCCGGCGAGCTCGACAGGCCCCACGGGCACGGCGGCCGTCACGCCGGTCGCCGTCAGGCCGACGAGAGCCGCTGGTCCTCTGCGGCGACGTAGGAACGTGCCAGCAGGCGCGTGCGGGCCTGCTCGTCCAGCGCGGCCGCGATCGTGGTGCGCGCCATCGCGAGCGCACCGTCACGGACGGCGCGGTCGGCGTCGGCGGTGACGCAGGCCGCCGTGAACCCCGGCTGGTGGTTGACGGCACCGCCGGCCTCGATCGCGAGCATGGGATGGATCGTGGGCATCGCCAGCGACACGTTGGCCATGTCGGTGGAGCCGGCGAGGTTGGGGTCCAGGGGCTCGGTGGGCAACGACCGGCCGATGGCGGTGGCCTCCCGCTCCCACAGCGCGATCAGGTGCTCGTCGTGTTCGAACTCGGAGTAGGCCGGTCCGGGCTCGTCGAACTCGACCGTCGCCCCGGTCGCCAGCGCGCCGGCCTCGAAGCAGGCCTGGACGCGGGGGTACAGCTCGCCGAGCTCGGCCAACGTCGCCGACCGGGCGTACCACTGGCCGCCGGCACGCTCGGGCACGATGTTGGGTGCGTCCCCGCCGTCGAGCACGATGCCATGGATCCGGTCGGTCGGCTTGATGTGCTGGCGGAGCAGGCCGATCGCGACCTGCGCGACGGTGAGCGCGTCGGCGGCGTTGATCCCGAGCTGGGGGTAGGCGGAGGCGTGGGCCGAGCGCCCGGTGAAGCGCACGTCGAAGTGCTGCACGGCCAGGCACGGCATGCGTGACGACTCGTAGGGTGACGGGTGCACCATCATCGCGAGGTTGGCGCCGTCGAAGCTGCCGGCGCGCAGCATCAGGATCTTCCCGCCGCCGCCCTCCTCGGCGGGTGTGCCGAGCACCCGGACCGTCAGGCCGAGCTCCTCGGCCAGCGGGGCCAACGCCAGCCCGGCGCCCACCGCCGCCGCGGCGATGATGTTGTGGCCGCAGGCGTGGCCGATGCCGGGCAGCGCGTCGTACTCGGCGCAGATGGCGACGGTCAGCGGACCGGTCCCGTACTCGGCGACGACCGCCGTGTCGAGCCCGGCAGCCCCGTGCTGCACGTCGAACCCGGCGGCCGCCAGCGACTCGGCGACGCGCCGCGAGGAGGTGTGTTCCTCGAAGCCCACCTCGGCATCGCCGTGGATCGCATGGGAGAGCTCGATCAGTTGGTCGCGGGCGGTGTCGATGCGGTGCTGCGCGGCGGTCAGGAGAGCGTCCACGGCGGGCTCCGGGTCGTCGAGGTGGTGCGGTCGGGGGTCCGACCGCGGGCTGCCTACCCTACGGGCCCGCGCCAGCCGTTGACCCCGTCCTCTCCCAGCCGGAGCTGTCGTGATCCGTGCCGTCGCCTTCGACGTGATGGACACCCTGCTCGCCGATCCGTTCCGCGCCGCGCTCGAGGCGGCCACGGGTCTGACGGTGCGCGAGCTCATGACCCGCCGCGATCCGGCGGTCTACCCGGCCTTCGAGCGGGGGGAGATCAGCGAGTCGGCGTACTGGGACCACCATGCGGCGCTCGGCGTCGAGGTCGACCCGGCCGCCTTCCACGCCGTGCGCCGGGCCGGGACGCGGTGGCTGCCCGGGATGGAGTCACTGCTGCTGGAGCTCGAGGGGCGGGTGCTCAGGGTCGGTGCCTCCAACTACCCGGTGTGGATCGAGGAGCTGATCGAGGGTCCCCTGGCTGGTCGGCTCGACCGGGTGGTGGCCTCCTGCCACCTCGGCGCCCGCAAGCCCGACCACGCCTTCTACGAGCGTCTGCTCACCCACCTGGACCTGTCGGCGGCCGCGGTCGCCTTCGTCGACGACCGGGAGGTCAACGTGGTCGCGGCGCGGGAGGTCGGCATGAGCGCGCACCTGGTGGCTGGCGAGGGGCTGGCCGCCGCTACCGGGGTCCGCCGCTACCTCGCCGACCTCGGTGTGCCGGTCGCGAGGGAGCCGGCGGCCGACCTCAGCTGACCGGCAACGACCGGCGCACCTCCAGCGGCAACACCGAGGTGTCCAGCTCGGGCCAGGGGGCGGCGCGGACCTCGCCGGTGGCCACCCACCACAGGATCACCAGCTGGGCCCAGGACGGTGGCAGCGCCGCCGCCCATGCCAGCGCCGCGGCGCCCTCCGCCTGGTGGCCCTCACACCAGCCGTCGGTGCCGAGCCGGACCGCGCACTCCCGGCACACCGCTCCGGGGCCGCCGGGGCCGCAGGTCGGCAGCAGGCGTGGGTGGTCGTCGCAGGCGTCGCATGCGCCGGCCTCCACGGCCTGCGGGCCCACGTCGGTGGCCGCGAGCCAGGGGGCGACCCCGAGCAGGGCCGACCGGAGCTGTCGGCGCTCGGAACGGTCCATGACAGGTGACGGTACCCGCCGTAGGCTCGAGGCCGCGGTGGGGCCCGTGGCCGCCGACCAAGGCCACGGTGGTGGAGGAGACGATGGCAGACGAGGCGCCGCCGTCGGCTCCTGCGCGACGACAGACCCTGACCGAACCGCTGGTCGCCGCGGGCGCTGCAGCCACCTCGGTGCTCGTGGTCGGGCTGGTCTACCCCCGGTATCCGGACCTGTTCCCCGCCTGCCCGTCACGCACGTTGTTCGGGGTCTGGTGTCCGCTCTGCGGTGGGACCCGGAGCGCGCACGCGCTGGCCACGGGGCAGGTGGTCGAGGCGATCCGGTTCAACGCCTTCCTGCCCGTCCTGGTCGTGCTGACCGCGTGGTCGTGGGTGGCGTGGGTCGGGCGCGTGATGCAGCGGGACGTCCTGCCAGCGGTGCCGAGGTGGCTGTGGTGGGGGGTCGGTGTCCTGTGGGCGGCGTACGGCATCCTGCGCAACGTGCCGATGGCGCCCTTCTCATCCTGGGTGCCGTAGGACGCCAGACCGCCGTCGCGGCAGTTGTCCCCGCGCGGTCGCGCCGGCCGTTGCGCTCGCACCGGCCGGACCGGCCGTCACGGTCCCACGGGCCACGCGCGGTCGGACCGGCGGCGACGTGGTGCGGGGACCGCCGTCGGCGGTCCCCGCTGGGTCGTGACGCGCCTGGGATCAGGCGGCGACCGGGACGCCGCGCAGGCGCTGGTAGGTGTAGGCCTGCGCGATGAACACCACGGGCAGGGCGACCAGCAGGCCGATGCCGCACAGCAGTGCACCGATGAAGTACGCGACCAACGAGGCCAGGAAGAACCCGATCAGGGTGCCCAGGTTCTGGTTCACGAAGCTGAAGCTCGCCTTGATCGCGTCGACGCCCGTCATGTTCTGGTCGATCAGGAAGTGCACGTAGAACTGGACGAAGAAGGTCACGATGAGACCGGGGATGTAGCAGAGGATGCTGCCGATCCCGGTCAGCACCGCCACGATCAACGCGCCGATGAGGAGCTGGGGGAGGTTGTCGAACTTGAACAGCGTCTGCAGTTCGATCGTCTGACCACGGGTCAGCGCCAACGCCGCCCGGACGACCGCGGCCTGGATGATCACGAAGCCCAGGAACCCGACGATCGCCGTGAAGCCGAAGTACAGGAGGTAGCCGAAGCCGAAGCCGAAGCCGCCGCCGGTCATCATCCGTTCGAGCTGCTGCTCGGTGGTCGGCATGAAGATCGCGCTGGTGATCAGGGACCACACGAAGGTGACGATGAAGATGACGACGATGTAGGCCAGCAGTGCGAGCAGGATCGGCCCGAGGTTCTGCTGGAACTTCGTCCACCCGTAGTTGAACGCCGCACCGATCGAGTAGGGCTCCTGACCCGCCGGCGGCCGACCGCCTGCCGGCGGGAAGGAGCCGGGGGGTGGTCCACCGGGTCCGCCGGGGGGTGGTCCACCAGGTCCGCCGGGGGGTGGTCCGCCGGGTCCGCCGGGCGGAGGTGGCTGCGGTGTGTCGCTCACGGGCTCGCGCTCCCTGTGCTCGGTTGCGAGGGACGCTAGCACCGGCCGATCTTCGCTCACAGGGACCATCCCCTATCGCGCCCAGGTCGGGATCGGGGTCCCGGACGAC
>SLQK01000099.1 GCA_007131525.1 Nitriliruptoraceae bacterium
CGCTGGCGCAGGGGTACGCCGTCACCCGTCCGCTGTGGCGCGATCCGGCCGAGTCCCGGGTGACCGGCGTCGCGTGGAAGACCCGTGACGGGCGGGAGGGACAGGTGCTCGCCCCGGTCGTCATCGCCGCCGACGGGGCCGGCGGGCCGATGGCCAAGCACCTCGGGGTCCACCGCCGCCCCGAGCGTCCGATGGCCGTGGCGGCCCGGGGCTACTACCGCTCCGCCCGCTCGGACGACGAGTGGATCAGCTCCTACCTCGACCTCACCGACGCCGACGGCAACCTGCTGTCGGGCTACGGGTGGGTGTTCCCCCTCGACGACGGCACCATGAACGTCGGCCTGGGGCTGCTGTCCACCTCGCGGGAGTTCCAGTCGGTGAACTACCGCAAGCTGCTGGAGTCCTGGGCGACCGGCATGGCCGCCGACGGCTGGGGGACCGAGCCCTCCGCGCTGGAGGGCCCGATCCGCACCGGCCCGATCCCGATGGGCTTCAACCACACGCCGCTGCACCAGCGCGGGGTGCTGCTCGTCGGCGACTCCGGGGGGATGGTCAACCCCTTCAACGGTGAGGGGATCAGCTACGCGATGGAGGCGGCCCAGCTGGCCGCCGAGGTGGTGGATGCGGCGCTGGTCACCCGGCGGACCAGCGACCTCGAGCGCTACGACCGTGAGCTGCGCCGCCGCATCGGTGGCTACTACACCCTTGGCCGGGTGTTCGCGGAGCTGGTGGGCAACCCGACGGTGATGCACGTGTGCACCACCTATGGGATGCCCTACCGGCCCCTGATGCTGCTCGTGCTGAAGCTGATGGCGCACCTGACCGACCAGCGGCCGGCGGACACCAAGGACGTCATCGTCAACACCCTGCAGCGACTGGCCCCGGCCGCATGAGCCGGAGGATCAGGCCCTGCGGACCGGCGGCGCGCCGGCCTGCCACGTGTTGCGGCACCGTCGACCACCGCCCTACCGTTGGCGGCACTGCACAGGCGTTCCCGTGGGTGCTCCGGCGTCGGGCACCGCACCGCCACAACCTGACACCGACCGTGACCGCCTCCGATCCAGCGCCTGGCCTGGTGCCGGGCTGCGAGGGAGACCGAAGCCCGTGCTGAGCGAGTACCTCCCCGTCCTGCTGCTGTTCGGTCTGGCCGTCGCGTTCGCGGTCGGCTCCCTGCTGGTCAGCAGCCTCGTCGGCCCGCGCGTGCCCAACCCGACCAAGCTGTCGGCCTACGAGTCGGGCAACGTGCCGCTGGCCGACGTCCGCAACACCCGCTTCTCGGTCAAGTTCTACATGGTCGCGATGCTGTTCCTGATCTTCGACATCGAGGCCGTGTTCATCTTCCCCTGGGCGGTCGTCTTCCGTGAGCTGGGCTGGTTCGGGCTCGGCCAGATGGCCCTGTTCATCGGCATCCTCGCCGTCGCCTTCGTGTACGAGATCGGACGTGGAGGGCTCGAGTGGGACTAGAGAGCAAGCTCCCCAACGGCATCCTGCTGACCAACGTCGAGCGGTTCGTCAACTACAGCCGGTCGACCTCGCTGTGGCCGGCCACCTTCGGGCTGGCGTGCTGTGCCATCGAGATGATGACGACCGGCGGCCCCCGCCATGACATGGCCCGGTTCGGCATGGAGGTGTTCCGCGCCTCACCGCGTCAGGCGGACCTGATGATCGTCGCCGGGCGGGTCTCCAACAAGATGGCACCGGTCCTGCGCCGCATCTACGACCAGATGTCCGACCCCAAGTGGGTGCTCTCGATGGGCGTGTGCGCGACCTCGGGAGGCATGTTCAACAACTACGCCCTCGTGCAGGGCGTCGACCACGTCGTCCCGGTCGACATGTACGTCCCGGGGTGCCCGCCGCGTCCCGAGATGCTGCTCGACGGCATCCTGAAGCTGCGCGAGAAGATCAGCCAGGAGACCTTCGCGGAGCAGGGAGCGCGAGCGTGACCGAGCTGTCGACCCCGACCCGGACCCACGGCCTCACCCGTCCCGCGCTCCCACGGGAGGCGATCGCGGCGCGGATCACCGACCGGTTCCCCGAGGTCGAGGCGACCGAGGCCTACGACGAGCTCACCCTGCACGTCGATCCTGCGCAGCTGGTGGCGGTGCTGACCTTCTGCCGGGACGACGAGGAACTGGACACCGCGCTGCTGAGCGACCTCTCCGGTGTGCACTGGCCGGCCGGTGACCACGTCATCGAGCGTCAGGCATCGACGACCGGATGGCCCGAGTACCGGGTCTCCCGGGAGCAGGGCGTCATCGAGGTGCTCTACATCCTGCGCTCGCTGACCCGCAACCACTGGTTCCGGGTCTCGGTCGCCACGCCCGACGAGGCGCCGCGGCTCCCGAGCGTGACCGGGGTGTTCGCCACGGCCAACTACCACGAGCGGGAGGTGTACGACTTCTTCGGCGTGGAGTTCGAGGGCCACCCCGACCTCACCCGCATCCTCATGCCCGACGACTGGATCGGCCACCCCCACCGCAAGGACTACCCGCTCGGTGGCGTGGACATCCCCTACAAGAACGACAAGTTCATCCCGCCCCCCGAGGAGCGGGATCTCCGCGAGGTGATCGACTGATGGCGATCGACCCCCGCACCGACGCCAGCCTCTCCGATGACGCCCTCGAGCTGTTCGTCGAGGGTGCCGACTGGGAGTCGGTCGTCGACGCCGTCGAGGACGACACGATCACCATCAACATGGGCCCCCAGCACCCCTCGACCCACGGGGTGCTGCGGCTCGTGCTCGACCTCGACGGGGAGACCGTCACCAAGCTGACCCCGATCGTCGGCTACCTGCACACCGGGATCGAGAAGAACGCCGAGGTGCGCACCTGGGTCCAGGGCACCACGTTCTTCACCCGGATGGACTACCTGGCCCCGCTGTTCAACGAGACCGCGTTCTGCCTCGGGGTCGAGAAGCTGCTCGGCATCGAGGTCCCCGAGCGGGCCCAGGCCGTGCGGGTGATCCTCATGGAGTTCAACCGCATCGCCTCCCACCTGGTGTGGCTGGCGACCGGCGGGATGGAGCTCGGCTCGACCACGATGATGGTCTTCGGCTTCCGCGAGCGGGAGCACGTGCTGGACCTCTTCGAGTCCCAGTCGGGCCTGCGTATGAACCACGCCTACATCCGGCCCGGTGGGCTGGCACAGGACGTGACCGAGGACTTCGTCGAGCGGTGCGAGGCGTTGCTGGAGCTGCTGCCACGCAAGATCGCCGAGTACGAGGATCTGCTCAAGCGCAACCCCATCTGGAACGACCGGCTCCGTGGTATCGGCCCGCTGGATGCCGAGACCGCCACCCGCTACGGGGTGACCGGGCCGCTGCTGCGTGCGGCCGGCGTGCCCTTCGACCTGCGCAAGGCCCAGCCCTACTCGGGCTACGAGCAGTACGAGTTCGATATCCCCACCGAGGCCGCCGCCGACTCCTACGCCCGGTTCCTGCTGCGCATCGAGGAGATGCGCCAGTCGATGCGGATCATCCGCCAGGCTCTGGACAGCCTGCCCGGCGGTCCGGTCATGGTGGCCGACAAGCACATCGCCTGGCCCTCGCAGCAGTCGCTCGGGGTGGACGGGATCGGCAACGATCCCGAGTACATCCGCCACATCATGGGTGAGTCGATGGAGGCGTTGATCAACCACTTCAAGCTCACCACCCAGGGCTTCACCGTGCCGGCCGGCCAGGTCTACGTGCCCGTGGAGTCGCCCCGCGGCGAGCTGGGGTACGCGATCACCTCGACCGGCACCAACAAGCCCTACCGCGTCCACGTGCGCGAGCCCAGCTTCGTCAACCTCCAGGCCGCTGATGTCATGTCACGCGGCCAGATGGTGGCCGACGTGGTGGTGGTCGTCGCCTCGCTCGACCCGGTCATGGGCGGCGTCGACCGCTGAGCCCCACCGGGGCGTCCGGCGCGACGACCCCGTTCCCTCGCACCACCCCCTTGAGACCCCGAGGAGCCCCGCACCGATGCCGATCTCGGACGCGACCCGCGAGGAGGCCCGACACCTCATCGCGCGGTACCCCGTCGCCCGCTCCGCGCTGCTGCCTCTGCTCCACCTCGTCCAGGGGGAGGAGGGCTACGTCAGCGAGGACGGCATCGCCCTGTGCGCGGAGCTGCTGCACCTGACCAAGGCGGAGGTCGGTGCCGTCGCCACCTTCTACACGATGTACAAGCGGGAGCCCTTCGGCGACTACCTGCTGAGCGTCTGCACCAACCCGACCTGCGCCATGCAGGGGGGCCGTGAGATCTACGAGGCCTACGTCGACCGCTGCGGCGGGCACATCGACCGCGACGGGGCCGGGGTGATGGTCGAGCACGCCGAGTGCCTCGGGATCTGCGATGCGGCCCCGGTGGTGCAGGTCAACTACGAGATGTACGGGCCACTGACCACCGATGAGGCCCTGGGCCTGCTGGACAAGGCCAAGGCCGGGGATCCGCCGCCCTCCAACCGCTCGGGCGAGGTCCCGCCCAGCATCCGGCAGGTCCACCGGGAGTTCTCCGGCATCGAGGACACCTTCGGCGACCACCTCGTGGAGGCCGCCAGGCTGCAGGCCACCGCCGAGGTGGCCCCCTCCTACCGCTCCTCGGAGACCGACATCCCGGTCACCCATCCCGGTGGGGACCCGGCCGGCCACGGCGGGGCCGCGTTCCGCGAGGTCGCCGCGCTCGACCTGGTCCCGCTGCTCGGTGGCGTGGGAACCAACGGGCAGGACCCCGAGGAGGACGTCGTGGATCCCGACCGCCACACGCCATCCGACGAGGCCGAGGCCGAGGCGCTCGAGGAGGTGGGTGAGCGGCTGGCCGGCACCGAGGACGAGCTGGCCGAGACGCTCACCGGTGACCGCCCGGCCGACCCCGTCCCCGCGGCCCACGACCAGCCACCCCTGGACCCGGACGAGGGCGCCACCCCCGCCGAAGCCGGCGATGCCACCGAGGAGGACTGAGATGGGCGCGACGGCAGCGATCATCGCGATGTCCGAGCGGTACGGCATCGAGGGTGTCGACGACATCGAGGTGTACGAGCAGCACGGCGGCTACGAGGGGCTCCGGCGGGCCCTGGAGATGGAGCCGACCGAGATCATCGAGGCCGTCAAGGACGCCGGCGTGCGGGGTCGCGGCGGCGCCGGGTTCCCGACCGGGCTCAAGTGGTCCTTCGTGGCCCAGGGCACGGGCAAGCCGATCTACATCGTCTGCAACGCCGACGAGGGCGAGCCGGGCACCTTCAAGGACCGGCCCATCATGGAGAACGACCCCCACCAGCTGGTGGAGGGCATGATCGTCGGTGGCCTCGCGATCAACTCCGTCCAGGGCTACATCTACCTGCGGGGGGAGTTCCGCCACGCCGGCCGCCAGCTGTCCAAGGCGATCGCCCAGGCCTACGAGAAGGGCTACCTCGGGGCCGATGTCATGGGCTCGGGCAAGCGGTTCGACCTCACCCTGCACCGGGCCGCCGGGGCCTACATCTGCGGTGAGGAGACGGCGCTGCTGGACTCGCTGGAGGGCAAGCGTGGCCAACCCCGGCTGCGGCCGCCCTTCCCCGCCGCCAAGGGCCTCTACAGCTGCCCGACCACGGTGAACAACGTCGAGTCGATCGCGGCGGTGCCCTTCATCCTGCGGCACGGCGTCGAGTGGTGGACCCAGTGGGGCACGGAGAGGTCCACGGGGCCGAAGCTGATCGGCGTGTCCGGGGACGTCGCGAACCCGGGCAACTACGAGGTGCCGATGGGCATCCCGATGCGCGAGCTGATCGAGATCGCCGGCGGGATGAAGGAGGGGCACGAGCTCAAGTTCTTCTGCCCCGGGGGCTCCTCGACGCCGCTCCTGCCGGCCGCGGCGATCGACACCGACTACACCTACGAGGCCGTGATCGAGGCCGGGTCGATGCTGGGGACCGGCGCGGTCATGATCTACTCCGACCAGCGCTGCGTCGTCGACGCGGTGCTCGGCTGGACCCGGTTCTACGAGCACGAGTCCTGTGGCAAGTGCACGCCCTGCCGCGAGGGCGGCTACTGGCTGGCCCAGGTGCTCCAGCGCATCGAGACCGGGACCGGGACGATGGACGACCTCGCCCTGCTGCAGGACGTCTGCGACAACATCTTCGGGCGGAGCTTCTGTGCGCTCGGCGACGCGCTCACCTCGCCGATCGTGGCCGGGCTCGAGCACTTCCGCGAGGAGTTCGAGGCCCACGTGCGCGAGGGCCGCTGCCCACTCGGGGTGACCCCACCCCGCGACGACATCCCGACCCTCGCCGTGCGCGCCCGCGACCACGGCAACGCACAGGTCCCGAGCTTCACGGCCGAGCCGGCCGGGCAGGCCTGACGATGGCGGAGGACCCGGTGGACCAGGACGACCTCGTCACCTTCACGATCGACGGTCAGGAGATCA
>SLQK01000234.1 GCA_007131525.1 Nitriliruptoraceae bacterium
AGGGCCTCGTGCTGCACGCTCTGCAGGCGGGAGACGGTGAAGGTGCGCCGCTCCTCGCGGTACCACAGGGTGCGCCACAGCTTGGCGAGGAGCTGCTGGTCGGTCGCGTCGCGCCCGTACACCTTCAGCAGCACGGGGGTGCCGTCGGTGCTGGTCGCCACGGCGGACCGCACACCCCAGGAGCGTGACGGAGGGAACCTCAGGTCGGTGACGGGGACGCCCAGCCGGTCCAGCGCCGCGGCGATCGCGGCCCGATCCGGCAGGCCGCTCGGGGCCCCGAGCAGCAGGAACGTCGCCCCGGCGGCGGCCAGCCCGACACCGACCGCGCCGACTGCATCGCTCGGGAGGCCGAACCCGAGCCCGGAACCGGCGAGCACCGACAGCGCCACGATGGTCCATCCCACCCGCCGAAGGGGTCGGATGAGGTGCGGGGAGGCGGCGACCAGGACGGCGGTGGTGATCGCGATGCGGAACACCGGTGTCTGCCGTTCGGGGTCGGAGATCCCGATCTCCGGGACCACGTAGGGCCACACACCCTGGAACAGCCGGACGAGCACGACCCCGATCGCCGCGGCCAGCACCAATGCGACGATGACATCGCGCAGTGCATCCCGGTGGGCGCGTCCGCCGGCCAGCAGCACCACCACGACCGCGACGCTGTAGACGAACCCGAAGGAGTAGACGACCGACAGCGGTTCCAGTGCCCACCCGGGGAGCACGTCGACCAGCCCCGCCAGGGCGCGGTTGAGCCGCCCGAGTCGTTCGAGGTTGCCGATCGCCCACAGCAGGAGGAGCCCGCCAACGAGGACGCTGGTGAGGTCGCCGGCACGACGCACCCGGGGCTGGTCGGGGGCAGACACCAGGTAGCGGGCGCCCCGGTTCCGCATCCAGCGTCCCCTCCTCGGCGTGCCTGATCCGGTGCTGACCGATCCGGTGCCATCCAGGTCGGTGCTGTCGGTCGGGGCGAGGGTAGGTGCGCGTCGGAGGGGGCGGCTCACCCCGGGAGGGTGGTGTCATCAGGCGGTGGGCGTGCCGCTCCAGCCCTCGCGCAGCGTGCCACGGCGGGCCTCGACCGATCGCAGCTGCGCCACCAACCCCGCGACCGCCAGGACGAGGTAGGCGGCGCTCCACCACCAGTCCAGCTGCAGCGTCGCGGTGGTCTCCGGTGAGACGAGGGCGCCGCGGTCGAGGATCCCGACCAGCAGCAGCACACCGATGATCGTCACGCTCGCGCCGGCGAAGGCGCCGAGGATCGCCAGGATCAGCATCGGGAGGTCCCCGACGATGGCGAGGAGGGCGAGCAGCACGCCGGCGGCGAGACCGACGAGCACGATCACCCAGGTCCACGAGATACCGAGCGCCACCATCAGCGTTGAGCCCAGCGAGAAGCCGATCGCCCCCATGCCGATGACCACCGATACGGCGTAGTAGAGGTAGGCGATGAGACCGAACGCCAGCGCGAGCCCGGCTCCAACCCCCCAACCGAGCACCGTCGCGAGGAAACCCTCCCCGGTCCAGGTCGCCACCAGACCGGCGCCGAGGACGAACCCGACGAACGCACCCCAGACCGCGATCACCAGGCGGAGCGCGGTGTAGCCCGAGAAGCACAGCAGCAGGCCGACCACGACCGCCACGGCACCGACGAAGAACTCCTCCACCTGTCCACCTCCCACGCGTCCTCGGCGAGCCGGAGCATCGCAGGTCGCAGGTGCACGGGGAAGCGGTGCGCGCGGGCAGCGTGCGGTGCTCGACCTCCCAGAGATGGCGCAGCGCCCGACCTAGCCTGCGTGCGACCCCGGACCCTCGGAGCCATCGTGATCCCCTGCGAGCACTGCGAGACGCCCTACGACCCCATCGGGACGCGCTGGAAGTGCCCCCACTGCGGCTTCAAGAACCACTGCTGCGGCTGAACGTCCCCCGGCAGCGGCCGACCCGATCGGACCGGCACGCACACCGGGGCGTGGCCGGGGTTCACCGTCGCCGGGCGCGGCGGGCCCGCTGCCGTGATCGCGTCGCCTGTCCGCCGCTGCGCCGCTGTCCGCTGGTGGCCGGCCGCGGGTTGCTGCGCGTCGGCCGTGGGGTCGGCAGCACGTCGGCATCGAGGAGGTCGAGGTCGAGCTCGTGCAGCCCGGCCGGTAGGTCCAGCTTGCGTTGCAGTTGGTGGACGTCACCGGTCTCCTCACCGGCCACCAGGGAGACGACCAGGCCCAGTGCCCCGGCCCGGCCGGTGCGTCCGGACCGGTGGACGTAGTCCTTGTCCGTGGCGGGTCGGTCGTAGTGGAGCACCAGGTCGACGTCGTCGACGTGGATGCCGCGGGCGGCGACATCGGTGGCGATCAGCGCCTGCACCTGGCCGGTGGCGAACCGTGCCAGCGCGTCCTCACGCTGGCGTTGGCTGCGGTTGCCATGGATCGCCGCCGTCGTCACACCGTCCTGCCGGAGCTGCTTGGCCAGCCGGTCGGCACCGTGCTTGGTGCGGGTGAAGACGATGGTGGGGCCACTGCGGCCGAGGATGCGGTTGGTCAGCGCCCGGCGTTCCGGACGCTCCGCTGGCCAGAAGACGTGGCGCACGTCGCCCCGGTCCTCCTCGGGCACCGCGAAGCGGTGCTTGATCGGGTCGCGCTGGTAGCGGCGCACCAGCACGTCGACCTCTCCGTCCAGGGTGGCGCTGAACAGCAGGGTGCGGCGATCGGGCGAGGTCGCGTCCAGCAGGCGCGTGACCGCGGGGAGGAACCCCATGTCGGCCATGCGGTCGGCTTCGTCGACCACGACGAGGTCGACGTCACCGAGGTGGAGCGCCCCGCGGCTGATGAGGTCCTCGAGCCGGCCCGGGGTCGCGACGACCACGTCGATCCGGTTGCGCAGGCGCTGCAGGTCCTTGGTGACGCTGGTCCCGCCGTAGAAGGACACGGCCCGACCACCCGTCACCTGCAGGAGCGGGTCGAGGGTGGCGCGGACCTGGCCCGCCAGCTCACGGGTCGGCACCAGCAGGAGCGCGCGTGGGCGTCCGGGGGTGCCGCGTCCCACGGTCATGGCCACGGGCAGCGCGAAGGCGAGGGTCTTGCCGGAACCGGTGGGGGCCTCACCGCAGACGTCGCGGCCGGCGAGGGTGTCGAGCAGCGTCAGCCGCTGGATCGGGAAGGGCTCGGTGAACCCGAGCTCGGTCAGGCGGTCAGACAGCTCGGCGGAGACGCCGAGCGCAGTGAAGGAGGTGGTCACGTGGGAGCTCCGGTCGCCCGACCGTCGTGGCGGGCGTGTGGTGCCGCCACCCCGCGGTCGCGGGGGTGGCGTGCTGGCGCGCCGGTGGACGATCCATGGGCGCGTGCGCATCGGTCGTCGCTCCCTGAGCAGCGCGACCGCTGGCGCGTGACGAACACGCAGCCAGGAGCGGTTGCGGCGGGTGCCGCGGCCCGTTCCGAGTGGGGGCCTGGAGAGCGCCGGGCCGAGCGGTCCGCTGTGGGCGGGCGCTGTCGGTCGACGTCGTCGTGTTCCGGGCGGGTCGGGGGTCCTCGCCGCCGCGTGGCCGAGACGGTAGCGCATCGCGGGACCGTCGGCTCTGGCCCTCCGGCCACGCGGCCGCCACGCTGGCAGGACAGTGGCGCAGCGGACGGAGGGGCACGACGGTGCGACGGCGGCGGGGCATCCTGGCTGGCAGCGTCGGTGCGGTCGTCGGCTGCGCCCTCGGTGGTGGCCTGCTCTGGCTGGTCCACGGCCGGCTGGATGCGATCCTCGAAGGTCGTGGCGGCCCACTGGAGCAGCTGCAGGGTGCCGTGACGAGCCTCGTGCTGCTCGGGGCCGGGGTGGGGCTGGCGGTCGGCTGCATCGTCGCGCTCAAGCTGACCGGTCACGGTGCCGCGGGGCTCACCGCGCTCCTCGTGCTCGCGGTGGTGCCGTTCCTCACGCCGCTCGTGGCCCTGGCCGGACGACTCGGATGGCAGGCGGCGCTGGCGACCGGGATCCTGGCGGTCGTGGTCGTGGTCGCCGGGGTGCGGCTGCTGCTGACCCGTGTCGAGGACGACCAACTCGCCGTCCCACCCACCGCAGGGCGCCACGGGTCCTGACCTGCGCGAGGACGGGAGGGTCCGCGTACCGCGGGACGGTCCGGGTGGCGCGGGACGGTCCGCGCGGGGCTCGCTCCCGTCAGGGATCCTCGACCTCGGAACGCAGCACGCCCAGCAGCACCCGCAGCAGCAGGACGGTGCTGGCGAACAGGCCGATCCAGCCCAGCACCTCGAGCAGGCGGAGCTGCGTGCCGGCGAGCAACGGCCCGGTGGTGGTGCCGAGCATCAGCACCGACAGCAGGCCGGCCCCGAGGGCGACGGCGGTCAGCACGACGCGGTTGACCAGGCGCTCCACGACGCGGACGTCGTCACCATCGGAGAACAACCGCACGCGGGTGACGAGGCCACCGTGTTGGAGCTGGGTGGCGATGCGGTCGAGGTGGCGGGGCGCACGTCGCAGCAACGGGCCGACCTGCGCCCACTCCTGCTGGACGAACTCGCTGATGTCCCCGGGAGCTGTCCGCGACTTCAGCTCCTCCCCGCCGCGCTCGGCGACGCGGTCCACGACCGGGTAGCCCGGCACCAGGTGCTCGAGGGTGCCCGCCAGGGTGGCCAGGGCCCGGAACATCGTGCTGGCCTGGGCGGGAAGCCGCACACCCAACCCGCCCAGCAGCCGCAGGAGCTCGGTCAGCGCCGAGGGCGACGGGAGGCCGCTGTCCAGGTAGGTGGCCATGAACCTCGCCAGCTCACGATCGAGGCGGTCTCGGTCCTCCTCGGGGGCGAGGGCCCCGGCGGCGACCAGTGCCTCCGACAGCAGGGTGGGCTGCTGGAGCCCGAGGGCGACCAGGAGCTGCAGCATCGAGGAGCGCTCGAAGGCGTCCAGTTTGCCCGTGGCCCCGAGGTCGATCAGCCCGATCCGTCCGTCGTCGAGGTGGAGGACGTTGCCCGGGTGGGGATCGGCATGGAAACGGTCACCGGCCAGCATGGCGTCGATCTGGCTGCTGCACAGCGCGTCGGCCAGCTCCGCGGCGACCTCAGCGGGGAGCGGCGTGGTGAGCTGCGACAACGGCTGGCCGCGCAGTCGTTCCATCACCAGCAGACGTTCCGTCCCGAACGCGGCGAAGACCCGCGGCACGACGATCCGGTCGTCGTGGGCCAGCGCAACGCCGACCTCGGCGGCGTGCCTGGCTTCGGCGTGCAGGTCGAGCTCGCCCCGAAGTGCGTCCCCGAACTCCGCGGCCAGGGCGATGGTGCCGTAGGTCCGGCCCCAGCTCGTCCGGTGCTCGGCGAGGCGCGCCAGCCATCGCACGATCGCCAGGTCGCGTTCCACGACCTCCTCCAGGCCCGGGCGGCGGAGCTTGAGCACCACCTCGGTGCCGTCGGCGAGCTTGGCGGCGTGGACCTGGGCGATGGAGGCGGACCCGAGCGGCGTCCAGGAGAAGTCGGCGAACAGCGACTCCGGTGGGCTGTCGAGCTCCCGCGTCAGCGCCGCCATGACCTCCTCGCGCGGGAGCGGTCGCGCGCCGGCGTGGAGCCGGCCGAGCTCGGCCATCGCTGCCGGTGGCAGCAGGTCGGGCCGTGTTGCCAGCAGCTGCCCGAGCTTGACGAACATGCCGCCGGCGTCCTCGAGCGCCGTCCGGGCCCGGCGCGCCAACTCCTCGGGGCTGCGCACGTCCGTGTGACCTCGCCGCAGCCCCAGCAGCGGTGCGAGTCCGTGACGGGACACGATCCGAGAGACCTGCACGGCACGCCCGGCGATCCGCAGCCGCCGGGTCAGCGCCCGCAGGGGGTTGCGCAGGCGGAGCCCGGGCCTGGCCGGTCGGGTCGAGACCAGCTCGAAGGCCACGATCGCCACCATCGTGGCCACCAGCTGGAAGGGCAGCGCGATCAGCTGCAGCTCGGCGCGGGGGAGGCCCTCGGCGTCGATGGCGACCAGCTCCGACGGGGACACCACCAGCAGGACGGCCAGGGCGGTCCCCGACAGGCCGCCGATGACGACCGCGAGGAAGGTGCGGGGCCAGGTGACCTCGTGCGCGGAGAGCAGCCCGCGGACCAGCCAGGCGAAGCCGAGGAGCAGGACGAGGTTGGCGAGGAGACCCATCAGCTGCTGCTCCCTGCGGCCGCCCGGTCGGTGGCCAGGCCGAGGTTCCGGCCGGCCCTGGCGACCAGCAGCACCGCCAGAGCGGTCGCGGCCAGGGCGGTGACGACCTCGAAGCCAGCACCCAGCGCGCCAGGTGCCAGGCCCTGGACCGCGACGGTGTACCAGCCGTTGAGGGCCCCGTGCAGCAGGACCAGCAGGAGCAGGTTCCCACCGGAGATGTTCCACACCCAGGCGAACAGCACCGCCAGGGCGAGCCCGCCGACGGTGAACCAGAC
>SLQK01000209.1 GCA_007131525.1 Nitriliruptoraceae bacterium
AAGCACGACGGCACGCTGCCCATCATCGGGGTCAACACCTTCCTGCCCGACGAGGACGCCGCCCAGGACGCACCGGTCGTCGAGCTCGCCCGGGCCACCGAGGACGAGAAACGCTCACAGCTCGACCGGGTCCGCGCCTTCCAGGCCGCCCACCGCGACCAGGCCCAACGGTGGCTGCACGAACTCCAGGACGCAGCCACCTCCGGCGGCAACGTCTTCGAGGTGCTGATGGGAGCGGTCCGCCACTGCACCCTCGGGCAGATCACCGACGCGCTGTTCGAGGTCGGCGGGCAGTACCGCCGCAACGTGTGAGCCTTGCGGTGGGCCTGGGCGGCTGGCCGCGATCCAGCCGCTCCCGCAGCGTGCTGATCGGGAGCGGGCCAGCGCCCGGTCAGGCGTCCTCGATCCGCGCCAGCACCGCGCCGGACTGGACCACCTCGCCGGCGCTGACCGGCAGCGCGGTGACCACCCCGTCGCGGTGGGCCTTGACGGCGTTCTCCATCTTCATCGCCTCGAGCACGAGGAGGCTGTCACCTTCGGCCACCACGGCGCCGACCTCGACCGACACCTCGATGACGGTGCCCTGCATCGGCGCGATCAGGTCCTCCGACGACACGGCCGCCAGTGCGCTGCCCGACCCACCGCGACGTCGACGTGGGCTCGTCGCGGCGGTGGCGGCGGGTGCCGCGCCGGCGGGCAGCGCGCCGAACAGCCGCACGGCGACCCGGCGCCCATCGACCTCGACGGTCACCTCACGGCCGGTGTCGGGGTCGTCGTCGTCGCTGCCGCCGACCGCCTGGGGCTCGAGCGAGGACAGGTCCCACTCACGCTCGACCGAGGAGGTGGCGTGCTCGCCGGCGGCGAACTGGGGGTGGGTCATCGCGAGGCGGTGGAAGGGCACCGTGGTCGGCAGGCCCTCGATCACCAGCTCGTCGAGCGCCCGGGACATCCGGGCGCGGGCGCCATCGCGGTCCGGAGCCCAGACGATCAGTTTGGCGATCATCGAGTCGTAGTCCCGTGGCACCGTGTAGTTGGCCCGTGCGCCGGTGTCGAGGCGCACCCAGGGTCCGAGCGGCGCGGTGAAGTCCCCGATCCTGCCGGGCGTGGGCATGAAGTTGGCCGCGGGCTCCTCGGCGTTGATGCGCACCTCGATGGCGTGGCCGGTGAGCGTGACGTCGTCCTGGGTCATGCCCATGCCGTCTCCGGCGGCGATGCGCAGCTGGGACTGGGCGAGGTCGACGCCGGTGATCATCTCGGTCACGGGGTGCTCGACCTGCAGCCGGGTGTTCATCTCGAGGAAGTAGAAGGTCTCGCCGTCCTCGTCGAGCAGGAACTCGCAGGTGCCGGCGTTGGTGTAGCCCATCTCCTTGGCGACCCGCACGGCCGCCTCGCCCATCGCCGCACGGACCGCCTCGGTGAGACCGGGGGCCGGCGCCTCCTCGACGAGCTTCTGGTGGCGGCGCTGCAGGGAGCAGTCCCGCTCGCCGAGGTAGATCGTGGTGCCGTCGAGGTCCGCCAGCACCTGGATCTCCACGTGGCGGGGCCGGGCGAGGTAGCGCTCCAGGTAGCACTCGCCGCGGCCGAAGGCGGCCTCGGACTCCCGGCGAGCGGCGACCAGTGCGTCGCGCATCTCCTCGCGGGAGTTGACCACCTTCATGCCGCGCCCGCCCCCACCGAACATGGCCTTGACCGCGACGGGGTAGCCGTACTCCTCACCGAAGGCGATCGCCTCCTCGGGATCGTCGGTCGGCTCGCGGGTGCCGGGCACGACGGGCACGCCGGCAGCGTCAGCCACGGCCCGCGCGGACAGCTTGTCGCCCATGGCCGCGATCGCGGCGGGCGGGGGGCCGACGAAGACCAGCCCGGCGTCGGCGACGGCCTGGGCGAAGTCGGCGTTCTCGGACAGGAACCCGTACCCGGGGTGGATGGCGTCCACCCCGGCCCGCTTGGCGGCGTCGATCACCTTCTCGATGGCGAGGTAGGACTCGCTGGCCGGGGCAGCACCGAGGAGGTAGGCCTCGTCCATCGCGGCCACGTGGGGGGCATCGCGGTCGATCTCCGAGTACACCCCGACCGCACGGACGCCGAGCTCGCGGCAGGCCCTTGCGATGCGGATCGCGATCTCTCCGCGGTTTGCGATCAACACGGCGTCGAACATGGGCTTCGCCTCGCGTCTCGGTTCCGACTGCTGCCGACCGAAGCCTAGTGACGGTGGACACGCAGGCCGCGCTCGGGGCTGACGCCCGCGTGCTCCTGCCACAGGTGGATGGCACCACGCCCCGATCGTGGGTCGGCAGCGGCGGCCACAACCGCCCGCCGCGGCCGTTCACCGCCGGCCACCGCCGCACGATTCCCGTTCTGCGGCCCCGGCCGGGCATCCTCAGGGCACCACCCCCCGACCCATGGAGCCCGCATGTCCGGCCCCGACCTCCTCACGCGCCGCCGCCGGTCGGGCGCGATGCGCGGCCTGGTCGTCGCTCTCGCCGTGGTGCTCCTCGCCTGCAGCCCAGGCGGTCCACAGGCAGCGGCACCCGACGTCGTCACCGACGACGGTGCGCTGCGGGTCGTCGGTCAGGACGACCTGCGCTGGAACGTGGAGGAGCTGAGCGCCCCCGCCGGCACGATCGTGATCGAGCTCGTGTGTGAGGACGCCGCCAACCACAACCTGGTGATCGACGAGCTGGACGTCGAGGTGGCCGCCTGCGCCCCGGGGGAGACGGTGCGAGGGACGGTCGAGCTCGAACCTGGGAGCTACACCTACGTCTGCACCGTGCCCGGCCACGAACGAACGATGCGTGGCCAACTCATCGTCGAGTGAGCGGGGCCGGCAGCCCCCGGCGGCCGTGCTCCGCCGTCCGGCGGTGGCACCGCGGCGGCCGGCACCCTCGTCGGCTCGGCGGGCCGACGGGTTACCAGGGGCCGAACGGCCCCCGCTACCCTTCGCCTCGCTGCTGCGATAGGGCCTGAGACCCCATCGCGCCCTCCCGACCGTCCCGTGTTCCGTCGGACCCGACCTGCAGGAGCCACCGTGCGCCGCCTGACGCTTGGAACCGCTGCACTCGCCGCTGTCGTCCTGCTCGCGGGCTGCAGCAGCGTCCCCGAGGGTGCCGCCGACGCGCAGGCCCTGGTCTGCCCGCCGGGGGAGCCGGGCTGTGACGAGATCCTCCCGGTGGGCCCCGGTGGGGCCGTCGAGGTGGAGATGGGCAACTTCTTCTTCAACGTCACCGACGGCATCGCCATCACGGGTGAGGTCGAGGTCACGGCGGTCAACGTCAGCGACGCCTACCACAACATCGAGATCCTGGGCGCCGCAGACGGCAGCTTCCTCGGTGGTTCCGACGGCGAGGCCTTCGTCGGCGCCGACGCCTTCGAGACCGACATCGGGACGGTCCAGCTCTTCCCCGGCGAGTGGCTGATGATCTGCAACGTGCCTGGGCACCGCGCTGCGGGCATGGAGCTCCCGCTCACGGTCTACGCCACCGAGGAGGAGGCGCAGATCGCGATCGAGGCGGGCGAGACCGACGTCGACCGCGACCGCGAGATGCCCAACACCTGATCAGCCGGGCTGGCGCAGCTCCGCGGGTGTCCTGACCCGCCGGGCGGTCGCGGCCTCGAGCACGCCCGCGTGCCGCCAGGCCGCCGTCCCCGGTCGTGCCGGAGCCTCGGCGCCGGGGAGTGCGGACAGCAGCGCGACGGTGATCGCCGCCACCTCGGTGTCGCTGACGCCGGGTGTGGAGATGCGCAGGTGGACGCCGCCGGCGTCGATCGCGGCTGCCTCGGAGGTCGGGTCCGGCGGGGTCGTGGCGGGGCCGCTCACAGGGGGATGTTCCCGTGCTTGCGGGCCGGTCCGGCCTCGCGCTTCGAGGCGGTGATGTCGAGCGCGCGGGCCAGCTCCCGACGGGTCTCCGACGGCGCGATGACCGCATCGATGTAGCCGCGCTCGGCGGCGCGCCAGGGGTTGGCGAGGTCGCGGGCGTAGCGCTCCTCGAACTCCTCGTGCAGGGCGGTCGGGTCCTCGGCCTCCAGCAGCTCCCGTCGGTGCAGGATGGAGACCGCGCCCTTGGCGCCCATCACCGCGATCTCCGCGGTGGGCCAGGCCAGGTTGACGTCGGCGGCGAGGTGCTTGGAGCCCATGACGACGTAGGCGCCGCCGTAGGCCTTGCGGACGATCACGGTGATCTTCGGCACGGTGGCTTCGGCGTAGGCGTACAGCAGCTTCGCGCCGTGCCGGATGATGCCGCCGTACTCCTGGTCGGTGCCCGGCAGGAAGCCGGGGACGTCGACGAAGGTGACCACGGGGACGTTGAAGGCGTCGCAGAAGCGGACGAACCGACCACCCTTCTCGGAGCTGTCGATGTCGAGCACCCCGGCGAGGTGGGCCGGCTGGTTGCCGACGATGCCGACCGCGCGGCCGTCGATGCGGGCGAAGCCGACCACCAGGTTCTTCCCGTAGTGCTCGTGGACCTCGAGGAACTCGCCGTCGTCGACCACGGCGGTCACGATGTCACGCACGTCGTAGGGCATGTTGACGCTGTCGGGCATGAAGGAGTCGAGCTCCTCGACGAGGCGCTCCGGGTCGTCGGTGCACTCCGTGCGCGGCGGCAGCTCCAGGTTGTTGGCCGGGAGGAACGACAGCAGGTAGCCGATGTCGGCGAGGCAGTGCTCCTCGTCGTCGGCGACGAAGTGGGCCACACCCGAGGTGCCGGCGTGGGTCATGGCACCGCCGAGCTCCTCCATCGTCACCTCCTCCCCGGTGACGGTCTTGATGACGTTCGGGCCCGTGATGAACATGTGCGAGGTATCACGGACCATGAAGACGAAGTCGGTGATCGCGGGGGAGTACACCGCGCCACCGGCGCAGGGGCCCATGATCGCGGAGATCTGGGGGACCACCCCGGACCCGGCCACGTTGCGCAGGAAGATGTCGCCGTACCCGCCGAGGGAGACGACCCCCTCCTGGATGCGAGCACCACCCGAGTCGTTGAGGCCGATGACCGGCACGCCCATCTTCAGCGCGAGGTCCATGATCTTGACGACCTTCGCGGCGAACACCTCACCGAGCGAGCCACCGAAGGCCGTGAAGTCCTGGCTGAAGACGCACACCCGGCGCCCATCGATCGTGCCGTGGCCCGTGACGACGCCGTCGCCGAGGATCTTCTTGTCCTCCAGCCCGAACCCGCTCGCGCGGTGGACCGCGAAGGCATCGGTCTCCACGAAGGACCCGTCGTCGAGGAGCAGCTCGACCCGCTCGCGCGCCGTGAGCTTGCCCTTGTCGTGCTGCTTGGCGATGGCGGTCTCGCCACCACCCTCGGCTGCTTCAGCACGCCGCCGCTCGAGCTCGGCGAGCTTGTCCTTCGTCGACTGCGCCACCGCTGGGACCTCCCGTGACCTGGCTCCGGTGCTGCCGGATGGCTGGGACACCGTGGGCTCGTGACGGCCTCGGTGGGACCACCGGCGCCGCGTCGGGCATCCTAACGAGGTCCGTCCCCGATCTCGGAGGCCGCCGTGTCGCTCGGATTCCACCCCGCCGTCCAGGCCGCCGTCGCAGGCAGCCGCCATCTCGCGGCCCACGACCACCTCGACACCGTCACCTCGACCAACGACCTCGCCTTGGCGGCGGTCCAGGAGGGCCGGCCGCTCGGGATCGTGGTGAGCGCCGACCGTCAGACCGCGGGACGGGGCCGGCGTGGACGTGCATGGACCGACGATGTCGTGGGGCCGGAGGGGCCCGGCAACCTCGCCGTCTCCGTCGTGGTGCCGGCGCCACAGCCCCGTGCGCCGCTGACCCCGCTGGCCGCGGGGCTCGCCGTCGCCGCCAGCTACCGCGCAGCCGGCGCGGCCCCGACGCTGAAGTGGCCGAACGACGTGCTGCTGGACGAGCGCAAGGCCGCCGGCATCCTCGTGGAGCGCCACTCGGTGGCGGGTGCCGACGTGGTGGTGATCGGGTGCGGTCTCGACCTGGACTGGCGGGGGGTGACCCGTGAGGGTGAGGCGGCCGGGTGGACGTCGCTGGCGGAGTCGCTCGGGGCTCCCGTCGACCGCGGTGAGGTGCTCGCGGCGCTGCTCACCGCTCTCGACGGCGAGCTCACCGACCTGCGGGGTGAGGACGGGGCTGACTCGACGGTGCTCCAGCGCTACCGCGAGGACTGCAGCACCATCGGCCGCGAGGTGGAGGTCGACCTGCCCGGTGGGGTCGTGGTGGCCGGCCGGGCCGTGGACCTCGACCCCGAGGGGCTGCTGGTGGTCGACACGGCCCGGGAGCGGGTCACGGTCCGGGCGGGGGATGTGTCCGTCCTGCCGCGGGGCTGAGACGCCCACCTCGGTACCGTTCCGGTCCTCGGTCGGGCCGGGCGGCCCGCAGGTGGT
>SLQK01000104.1 GCA_007131525.1 Nitriliruptoraceae bacterium
CTCGAGCTGGACGCGCTCCTCGAGCTGCTCGCCGAGGGAGCCGGGCCACCGGCCTGGGTCACCTTCTCCTGCCGGGACTCGGCCCGGATCGGTGACGGCACGCCCTTCGCCGAGGTAGCGGCCCGGGCTGCGGATCATCCCCGGGTCATCGGGGTGGGCGTCAACTGCACGGCCCCCGGGGACGTGACCGGCCTGCTGGGCACCCTCGCCCCTCGACCCCCCGGGGTCCACCTCGTCGTCTACCCGAACATCGGCGACACCTGGGATGCCCGAGCGCGCCGCTGGGTGCGGCGGCGGCAACGGTCGGAGGCAGGGCAGTGGCGGCGACTGGGGGCCGACATCATCGGCGGTTGCTGCGGCACGACCCCGGAGGACATCGCCGAGCTCGCCGCGCAGCTGGGGTGACCGTCGACCACCCGCCACCCCGAGCTGCGTGCGCACCGCCGCGGTGGCGCTCGGCGCCACGCGCGCTGATCATGATCGGTCCTTCGTGCCGAGGACGAGGAGGTACTCGGCGGGGAACGTGACCTCGCGCCCGTCGGTGGTGTCGAGCCCTTCGAAGAGTGCGGTGAGGTCGGCCTCGAACGCCGGCCAGCGGCCTTCGTCCTCAGCGAGCTGCCGCCCGGTCGTCAGGGGACCGAACAGGGTCGTGTAGCACTCGACGGCTGCCGCGACCGAGGGGTGGGTGATGGTCCAGTGCTCTCGAGCGAAGCGCAGCGGCACGCCCGTGCCCTCGAACAGCTCCTGCACGTAGGTCTCCTGCCCCCAGCCCAGGGGCGGATCGACGAAGGCTGGCGGTGTCGGCAGGTGGGGTGCGGCGGCGCGGAAGAACTCGCCCATCGCGCCGTCGGGCGTCCAACTGGCGACGCCGAGCCGGCCCCCGGGCGCGAGCACCCGGACGAGCTCGTCAGCGACGACCTCGTGGCGCGGCGCGAACATGGACCCGAAGCTCGAGACCACCACCTCGAAGTGCCCGTCGTCGAAGGGGAGCTGCTCGGCGTCGCCCTCGCGGAGCGCGATCTCGACCCCGGCCCGCGTGGCTCGCTGGCCGGCGACCTCCAACAGCTCAGGCGTGAGGTCGACACCGGTGACCTGCCCACCGGCCTGTGCGGCCGGGATGGTGGCGTTGCCGGTCCCACAGGCCACGTCGAGCACGGTCTCACCGGGGTGCACCCCGACCGCGTCGACGAGGCGTGCACCGACCGCGTACAGCCCTTCCGTCCGCATCATCGCGTCGTAGTCACCGGTGGCCCAGGTTCGCCGTTCCACCTGCTTGTGAGCGGTCAGTCCGTGCATCGTCAAAGCTCCTGATCGGCGTCGCTCGACGGTGCATCCCCAGGGCGCGGCGCTGCGTCGCCTGCACAGGCCGACCTTGGGCCGGACCGGACAGGGCCCGGACAGGCCATGCTGGCGTCACAGGACGCCGAGACGTGTCGCGTGGGCGACGGCGGCGGCTCGGGTGGAGCAACCCAGGCGTGTGTAGATGTTCGCCACGTGACGGTGCACCGTGTGCTCGCTGAGCACGAGCCGCTCCGCCACCTGCTGATCGGACAGGCCCTGCGAGATCAGCCGCAACACCTCGACCTGCCGCACGGTGAGCGGGTGGGTGCCTGCGTCGCCGTCGCTACGGCGTCCGAGCACCGCCTGCGCCCGCGTGCGCTCCGCCGGGCGGGCGCCTGCGAGGGCTGTGAGCGCCACCCTCGCCTCGCGGGCCGCCGTCTCGTGCCGGCCGAGCGCCACCAGTGTCTCCGCCAGCTCGACGCGGACCGCGGCAACCTCCAGGGGCGCGCGGCAGCGCAGCAGCAGGTCGATCGCGTCCTCGAACCGCGTGCAGGCGTCCGCGGGCGCGCCGGACGCCCGGGCGACGAGCCCTGCGGCGACGCTCGCGGCTGCGTGCAGCGGCTCGGTGTCGACCGAGCCGGCGAGCAGCTGGAGCTCGTGGGCGTGGTGGACCGCAGCCTCGTGGTCCCCGAGCGCGAGCTCGGCGCGGACCAGCAGCTCGAGCGCATCCGAGCGACGGGCGGCATGCTCGGTCGGCAGCTGACGCAGCATGCGCTGGAGCAGGTCCCGGGCTTCGGCCGGATCCTCGCGGTCGAGGCTGACCGCAGCCAGCCCGCGCTGGGCCAGCGGGTGCGGGAGCGCCGCCTCGAACAGCGAGGCCGCCTCGTCGGGGCGTCCTTGCAGCCGCCGGAGCTCCCCGAGCCGCACGAGCGCCTCGGGGCGCCAAGTCGGCCGCCGATCGCTGAGATCTTCGATCGCAGCCAGCAGCGCACGCTCGGCGTCCGCGAGCCGTCCGTGCCAGGTGAGGATCGCGCCGTAGTGCGCGCTGCACACACCCCGGAGGAACCGCGCGTTGGTCCGTTCGCTGAAGGCCGCGACCTGCTCACACCACTGGGCCCCGCGGTCGTACTCCCGACGATCCTCACAGGCAGCGAGCAGCAGGCAGCACGCCCAGGCTGCGGGCGCGAGGTTCTCGTACTCCCCGGCCAAGGCCGCCGTCGCTGCCTCGCTGAGCCGCCGCAGACCTGCGTCGACCTCGCCCAACCGAAGGCCCGCAACGCCCTGGGTCGCGACCGCGAACATCTCGAGATCCACCTGGCCGTGACGCTGCCCGGACTGGGCGGCCTCCTGGGAGCGACGGAGCGCGACCTCGGGGTCGGCCACTGCCAGGGCCTGGTGCGCCGCGAAGACCGCCAGCCAGCCGTGCTCCGGACACGGGGGGAGCTCGGCGAGGAGCCGTTCAGCACGGCCGAACCAGCCCTCGGCGACGGCGGGTTCACCGCGCAGGTCCGCGTGATCGTCGGCGAGCCACAGCGCCATCCGCGCCGCCCCACGATCGTCACCGGCGTCGCGGTAGCCGCGGTAGGCACCCTCGCGCGCCTCGATGCACGCGTCGACCTCGTCGAGCCACCACGCGGCCCAGCTCAGCCCCTCGAGCGCCCGGGGGTCAGGGACCTGGTCCGCCGTTGCGGCGAAGTGGTCCCACGCTGCCCGCCAGTCCCGTCGTGAGAGCGCATCCCAGCCTGCATCGGTCGTCGGTGCGCGGTGCGGGACCTCAGGCATCGTGGGCATCGTAGGTGACCCGATGGAGCCGGAGGGGCACATCGCTCCGGTGACGGGCGGGGCGCAAGCCCCTAGTAGGGTGCCGAACCGCGTCGTAGCGTCGCGTTGTCCAGCTGCTGGCTGGAGGTGCGGGAGCGGGAGCGGTTGCGGCCGGCACGGTCGCCGCGGAGTGGGAGCACGTGCATGGCGAGCACGCGGATCTCGACGGCTGATGTGGCGTGGCTCCAGATGGACCGACCCACCAACAACATGGTCGTCAACGGGGTCATGTGGTTCGACGAGCCCGTCGACTGGGACCGTCTGCGGCAGGTCTACCAGGAGCGGTTCCTCGGTCCCTACCCGAAGTTCCGCCAACGCGTGGCCGGGTCGCAGCTCTCGCTCGGCCGGCTTCGCTGGGAGGACGACCCCGACTTCGACCTCGACCGCCACCTCCTGCAGAGCCGCCTACCGGCACCCGGCGACCGGGCGACCCTCCACCGCTACGTCAGCCAGCAGATGAGCCGGCCGCTCGATCGTGACCGACCGCTGTGGGAGGTGCACCTGATCGACGGCTACAACGGCGGCTCGGCCGTCTTCACCCGCATCCACCACGCCATCGCCGACGGCATCGCGCTCATCCGGCTGCTCTTGTCGATGACCGACGACCAGGCGGACGAGTCGCTGTTCCTGCCAACGGACCGGGAGGAGGGCGCGCGCGACCGCTCGCTGACCGCCCGGGCCCGGGGCCTGGTGTCCGATGCGGTCAGGGTCTCCGGACAGCTCGCACAGGAGAGCATCGGGGTCCTGAAGAGCCCCTCCCGAGCCATCCAGCTGGCCGAGCTCGTGTCCGCCGGCACCACGGCGCTCGGCAAGGACCTGCTCATCCCGCCCGACTACCGGACCGTGCTCAAGGGGCAGCTCGGTTCGGCCAAACATGCCATGTGGTCGGAGCCCTTCGACCTGGCGTCGGTGAAGGCGATCGGGCGGGCGCACGAGGCGACGATCAACGATGTGGTCTGCGCCGCCGTCGCCGGAGCGCTGCGCTCCTACCTCCAGCACCGCGACAGCCTCACCGAGGAGATCAGGGCACTCGTGCCCTTCAACCTGCGTCCGCTGGACGAGCCACTGCCGCGCAACCTCGGCAACAAGTTCGGGATCGTCTTCCTCCCGCTGCCGGTGGGTATCGAGGACCGTCGGGAGCGTCTCGCCGAGATCAAGCGGCGGATGGACGCCATCAAGAACTCAGCGGAAGGCGTGGTGGCCTACGGGATCCTCAGCGTCATCGGCATGACGCCCGTGCAGATCGAGAAGGTCGTCGTCGACCTGTTCGCGAGCAAGGGCAGCCTGGTGCTCACCAACGTCCCGGGACCGCGGCAACCGGTCTACCTCGCGGGCACCAAGGTCGCCGGCATCATGGGCTGGGTGCCGTCATCGGGCGGTGTGTCGCTCGGGATGAGCATCTTCAGCTACGACGGCGACCTGACCGTCGGCATCGCGGCGGACGCCCGGCTCGTTCCCGATCCCGAGCGGCTGGTCGAGGCCTTCAACGCCGAGCTCGCGGCCCTGCTGCAGGAGGACCACCACCCGGAGTTCCACGTCGGCTGACCAGCACGAGCGGCAGGGTTGAGCACCGGACCGCACGGCCCGGCGGCCCCATCACGCGCGTCCGGCACCTCTCGATACCTCGTTCCTCGACGCCCGCCGCCCCACCCGGTCCGCCAGCACCACCGCCAGGACCGATCCGACAGCGAGACCTACTGGGGCCAGGACGATGGGCGGCCATCCGAGGGCCAACGCGACCGCGCCCGACGCGACGGCGCCGAGCGTCGCCGACACCGCGACGAGCACCAGCCACCGGCGTTGGAGCCCGGCGGCCGTCCCCACCACCAGGCCAGCGACCGCCGGCGCCATGAGCGCCAGCAGCAGCAACAGCGCGTCCAGGAGCATCGGCGGCCCACCGGGGCGTAGTAGGAGCCCGCTCGCCGTCCCCATGACCAGCAGCCACGCCATGAGCACGATCACCGTCGTCGTGAACGCCGTCAGCACCGCGACCCAGATCAGTGCCCACCAGTTGATCGGAGAACCCCGAGACATCGATCCCACCTCCGATGCCCGACCTCCTGCAGCATGACCCATCCTGGCGCGCCACACCAGAGGACGATGCCACGTCTCATCTCCGGGAGGTCGCGTCAGGTGCCACTCGATGCCCTGTCTCGCGACCCCCGGGGACCCAGCACATCGGCCAGCGCGCCGGCCACGCCCAGCGTGGACCTCACCACCTGCGTCACCCCCGGGGCAGCGAGCGGCCCAGCAGGCGGGCGCCCTGCGCCAGGACGGGGACGAGCCGGCCCGCCGGCCCACACAGACGGAACACGTCCCGGTACTCGTGGGCCAGGAGCGCACCGTCCAGCACCGAACGGCCAGGGCCCAGCCGTGCCGCCACGCTGAAGAACTCGCCCGTCCTCAGCGCAGGTCGGGTCTGCCAGAGCACCACCGCGGGCCGGGACGCCGATCCGTTCCGCGCCCGGTGAGCGGTCCCGCGCGGGATGTCGACCACCTCACCTGCGCCGACGAGGTGCTCCTCACCGTCGATGACGAACACCATCTGTCCGGCCTCCACCTCGAAGTGCTCGTCCTGATCGGGATGGAGGTGCTCCGGCGGGAACGGCGAGCCGGGCAGGTACTCGACCCGTTGCTCGTGGAGTTCGCCGTCGGTGTCGGCGCCAGTGCGCAGGTACCAGACCCGCGAGGTCGCATCGGTGTGGGTCGGCTGCTGGGGATCGTCCACCGCTCCCTCCGGGGTCGCTCCTGGTGGGAGCCAAGCATCTCTGGCCCCGCGGGTGCCGGAACGAGGGCCCGCGCCGGCCCGATCACCACCCTTGTAGGGTCGTCCTGCGGATCGTGCACCGAACCGACCGGAAGGAACCGTCCCATGACGCACGGCGAGACCACCGTCCGCACCCTCGAGGAGGCCGTCCAGGAACCCCGCAAGCATCGCGATATGGACCTCGCGCTGCAGCCGATGGACAACTTCAGCGAGACGCCCGGTGGTCCCCACGGGCAACCGCTGGCGTTCTGGGCCGCGTGGGACCTCGCGGACCGACCGCGCCGCATCGCCCTGCTCGTCGACGACTGTCAGGAGGAGTACCGCCCCTACGCGGGCGAGATCCTCCCCAACGTGGAACGGCTGGTCGACGCCTTCCGCGCGGCGCGGTCACGCAGCGATGGGGTCTGCATCGCCTGGAGCGCCTGGAGCCGTCTGTTCGACGACGGGATCTCCAACGCGATGGACCGCTGGTACGGCCCCCGGGGTCTGC
>SLQK01000081.1 GCA_007131525.1 Nitriliruptoraceae bacterium
AGCCAGCGTGGCCAGCGCCGCTCAGCCTCGGACAGGCCCCAGGCGGAGGCGTTGGTGAGGGCGTAGTAGGTCAGCACTGCGAAGGAGCTGAACCCGATGGCGCCGCGCAGGTCGGAGACCAGCACGACCGCGACGACGACCGCGGCGGCGGTGACCTCGGCGCGGTGGGGGGTCCGGTGGACCGGGTGCACGGCGTCGAGGACGGCGGGGAGCTCCCGGCGGCGGGCCATCGACAGCGTGGTGCGGCTGATGCCGGCCAACAGCGATAGGAGCACGCCGGCCGTGGCGATGGCGGCACCGACCCGGACCACGGGGCTGACGGCTGCCCACCGACCGGCCTCCACTGCGGCAGCCAGCGGTGCGGCCGAGGCGGCCATCGTCTCGGGTCCGACGGCCAGGAGCAGCGCGGAGAGGACCACGGTGTAGACGACGACCACGATGCCGAGCGCGATCGGGATGGCACGCGGGATCGTGACCTCGGGATCCTGCACCTCCTCGCCCAGGGTGGCCAGCCGGGCGTAGCCGGCGAAGGCGAAGAACAGCAGTCCACCGGACTGCAGCACCCCCCAGGCTCCACCGGGCAGGTCCGTGCTCAGGTTGCCGACACCGGCCTGGCCGCCGGTCAGGGACGCGACGACCACGACCGCGAGCACCGCGAGGACGATCGCGACGATGACCCGGATGACCCGCGCCGTGCGGTCGACCCCGCGGTAGTTGACCGTGGCCATCGCGACCACCACACCGACGGCCAGCGGGCGGGCGAGGTCCTCGGCCACGTACGCGCCGAAGGTGAGCGCCATCGCTGCCAGCGAGGCCGTCTTGCCCACCACGAAGCTCCACCCGGCCAGGAACCCCCAGTAGTCGCCGAGCCGTTCCCGGGCGTAGACGTGGGTGCCCCCCGCCGCCGGGTACAGCGCCGCGAGCTGGGCGGAGGAGGTGGCGTTGCAGTAGGCGACGAGTGCCGCGAGCGCCAGGCCGACCAGCAGCCAGGACCCCGCCGCGGCCGCCGCCGGGCCCGGTGCGGCGAACACCCCGGCGCCCAGCATCGCGCCCAGGCCGATCAGCACGGCATCGCTGGTCGTGAGCCGGCGTGACAGCTGCTCGGAGTAGCGGGGTGCCATGCCGTCCCTTGACCGCCGTATCGGATGTCGATGTCGGCGTACGATACGTGGTGGCGTGCGGCGGCGCGACCTCACCTACGGTGACACCGCCCACCGGCAGGAGACACGACCGTGGTGCTCGAGGAGTTCCGGCGTGGCGCGGTGCGCCTGCACATCCTCCACCACGCCTGCGAGGGTGAGATCCACGGCGCCTGGATGCGCGACGAGCTCGCCGAACACGGCCACCACATCTCGCCCGGAACCCTGTACCCGGTGCTGCACCGCATGGAGGCGGACGGGCTGCTGACCTCACGTGAGGAGGTGGTGGAGGGACGGGTGCGCCGGCTCTACCACGCGACCGACGAGGGGCACCGGGAGCTCGCCGCCTGCCAGCACGCGCTCGGGGAGCTGGCCCACGAGGTCCTCCCCGACCCAGGCGGCCGGGCCGACGGCTGACACCAGGCGGCCGGGCCGACGGCTGACACCACGCGGCCAGGCCGACGGCTGACACCAGGCGGCAGCGCCGCCAGCGCTCAGCGCATCCGCGCGGTGTCGCGGAGCAGCCCGTCCAGGGCGATGTCGACCATGTCGTCGAAGGTGCGCTCCCGCTCATCGGAGGAGGTCTGCTCGCCCGACAGGATGTGATCGCTGACCGTGAGCACCGTGAGCGCCCGCACGCCGTGCTCGGCGGCGACCCCGTAGATCCCCGCCGCCTCCATCTCCACCGCCAGGACCCCCATCCCCCGCATCGTCTCCACCAGGGTGTCGCGGGGGTCGTAGAACAGGTCGGCGCTGTGCACGTTGCCGATGGCCACGGCGTGGTCGCGGGCCTCGGCGGCCTCCGCGGCGGCGCGCAGGAGCTGGAAGTCCGCCGTGGCCGCGAAGTCCAGCCCCGCGTAGCGGGCGCGGTTCACACCGGAGTCGGTGCAGGCCCCGACGGCCAGCACGATGTCGCGCAGGGCGAGCCCCTCCTGGACCGCCCCGCAGGAGCCGACCCGCACCAGCCGCTGCACGCCGTACTCACGGACCAGCTCGGTGGTGTAGATCGAGGCCGACGGGATCCCCATCCCGGTCCCGAGCACCGAGATCGGCATCCCCTGGTAGCTCCCGGTGAACGCCAGCGCACCCCGGACCTCGTTGACCTGCTCGGGGTCGTCGAAGCACCGCTCGGCGATGTGGCGGGCTCGCCGCGGATCGCCGGGGAGCAGGACGGTGTCGGCGAACTGACCGGGAGCGGCTGACAGGTGCGGGGTCGCCATGAGTGACCTCGGAGGTGGCTGCGACGGCGGGCAGGTCACCGAGTCAAGCAGCCGCGGGCCCACCGCGCCGCCGGCTCGCCTACCTTGCCCACAAGGAGGCGACGACATCGTGGATGCACAGCGACGACCCGGGGAACCGCACCTCGATGCGGAGGTGATCCAGGCCGTGGCGGCCCGGATCCGCGACGCCGACGTGGTCGTCGCGCTGACGGGTGCCGGGGTGTCCACGGCCTCGGGCATCCCGGACTACCGCGGGCCGCAGGGGGTGTGGACCAAGGACCCCAGCGCCCAACGGTACGTGTCGATCGACGCCTACCTCGGCGACGACGAGGTCCGTCGGGAAGCCTGGCGTCGGCGGGCGGCCGAACCGACCTGGCAGGCCGAACCGAACGACGGCCACCTGGCGCTCGCGGAGCTCGAGCGCCTCGAGCGACTGACCGCCCTGATCACCCAGAACGTCGACGGGTTGCACCTGCTGGCGGGCAGCTCGCCCGGCCGGGTGATCGAGATCCACGGCACGGTGCGGGAGGTCATGTGCCTGTCGTGTGACCGGCGCCAGCCCGCGGTCCCGGTCATCGAGCGGGTCCGCGCCGGCGACCACGATCCCCGTTGCGCGGACTGCGGCGGCATCCTCAAGAGCGCCACGGTGTCCTTCGGCCAGTCCCTGGACCCGGCGCTGCTCCAGCGGGCCCACGATGTGACCATGGCTGCCGACGTGTTCCTGGCCGTGGGCAGCTCGCTGACCGTGCACCCGGTGGCGCTGCTGCCCCGCACAGCGATCGAGGCCGGCGCGCTGGTCGTGATCATCAACGCCGAGCCCACGCCCTACGACGACCGTGCCGACGTGGTGCTGCGGACCGACGCGGGCACGGCGCTCACGCGTCTCGTGGCCGAGGTCCGCTCAGCCTGAGGCGGCCACCACCTCGGCGATCGCGTCGTCGATCGGGGTGTCGCCGCTGATCAGCTCGAAGGTCGCGCCCACGGTGGCGTCGTCGGCGAGGCAGCGGGCCAGCACCGCGGCGACATCCTCACGGGGGATCGTGCCCCGGGTCTCGAGCCGTGGGATCCCGACCTGCACCCGGCCGGTGCCGGGCTCGTGGGTGAGACCGCCGGGGCGCACGATCGTGGCCGCGAGCCCGCTGGTGGCCAGGATCCGATCACGGGCGTGCATGGCGGCGAGGTAGTGCCGGATCCGCTCGTTGCCGCGGAGCGGGTCGTCGGCGGCCATCGAGGACAGCATCACGAAGCGGTCGACGCCGGCCGCCCGGCAGGCGTCGATGATCCGGACCGCGCCGTGGAGGTCGACCCGCAGCGTCGCATCCGGACCCGTCTTCGACCCGGAGCCGGCGCAGAACGCGACCGCGTCCACCCCGTCGACCACGCCGTCGAGGTCGCCCTCGAGGTCACCGACGACCACGCTGGCACCCAGCTCCTCCAGGGCGGCGGCCTGGGCGGGGTCGCGGACCATGGCCCGGACCGCGACTTCGTCGGCCAGCAGCTGGCGGACCAGGGCGTTGCCCGTCCCCTTCGTCGAGCCGATCACCAGGACCTGCACCGCGCGCTCCTTCGTCGGGGTCATCCGCTGCCGGGGCCGTGGGACCATGTGGGAAGCTGCGCGGTGTCCTGGGTGTTGTCGTCGGACGGGCGCGGGCTCGATCCTCCGACCCGGTGACGCGAGGATAGGAGCGCAGGTGGCACGCAGGGACCTGATCGTGGTGGGCGGCGGGACCGCCGGACTGGTGGCGGCGATCGGCGCCGCCAGCCAGGGCGCGGCCGTCACCCTGGTCGAACGCGAGCGGACCGGCGGGGACTGCCTGTGGACCGGCTGCGTGCCCTCCAAGGCGCTGCTGGCCGCGGCGTCGGCCGCCCACACCGCCCGGCACAGCAGCCACCTCGGCGTCCACACCGGCCGGGTCACGGTCGACCTCGCCGAGGTCATGGGCCACGTCCGCGGGGCGATCAGCGCGATCGAGCCCCACGACAGCCCGGACCGGCTCCGAGCCGACGGCGTCGAGGTGCTCCACGGCGAGGCGCGGTTCGTGGCCGATGACGCGGTCGCCGTCGATGGCCGCCGGCTGCGCTTCCGCCGCGCCATGGTGGCCACCGGTGCCGCGCCGGTGCTGCCGCCGATCGACGGGCTCGCCGACGCGGCGCCGCTGACCACCGACACCATCTGGGAGCTGGAGGAGCTGCCGCCGCGGCTGGTGGTGCTCGGCGGGGGGCCGATCGGCTGCGAGCTGGGACAGGCCTTCGCCCGGCTCGGCGCCGAGGTGACCATCGTGGAACTGGAGCCACGGCTGCTCCCCCGCGAGGAACCCGAGGCCAGCGAGGCCGTCCGGGCGGCGCTCGTCCGCGAGGGTGTGGACGTGCGCACCGGGGCCCGCGCCGCCGGCGTGACACCGTCACCCGATGGCCGCGGCGGGTGGCGGCTGGCCCTGCACCGCGCGGGCGCTCCCGCCGACGAGGTGGCCTTCGACCGGATCCTGGTCGCCGTGGGCCGACGCCCGCGGACCGCCGACCTCGGCCTCGACACCGCGGGCATCGAGGTGGACGACCGCGGCGCGGTCGTGGTGGACGACCGCCTGCGCACCACCAACCCGCGGGTCTCCGCCGGCGGCGACGTCACCGCCCTGCTGCCCTTCACCCACGTCGCGGCGATCCACGGCGCGACCGTGGTGCAGAACGCCCTGTTCGGGTTGCGCGCCCGGGTCGACCACGAGCGGATCCCCTGGGTCACCTTCACCGACCCCGAGGTGGGCCGGGTGGGGCTCAGCGTCGCCGAGGCGCGGGAACGCTACGGGCCCGGCATCAGGGTCCGACGCACGCCCCACACCGAGGTGGATCGGGCCTGGGCCGAGGCCCGGACCGACGGGTTCGCGCAGCTGGTCGGCGATCCCAAGGGCCGCCTGGTCGGGGCGAGCGTCGTCGGGCCCCGCGCCGGCGAGACCATCGGGGAGCTCGTCGCCTGGCACCAGCAAGGCACGACGCTGTCGGCGATCGCGCGGAGGTCCACCCACGCCTACCCGACCTGGAGCGACGACATCGCCACTGCCTCGCTGACGGAGCTGCGCGCGACGCTGGCGCGGCTCCGCCCGGCGACACGGGCCCTGCTGTGGGCCCGGCGCCTGCGCCGCTGACCCGGCGCCAGCCACCGGTCCCCCGACCGGACTATCGTGACCGGCATGCGTCAGCCTGCTCCCGGGACCAGCCGAGCCGCCCGCGTCTCGGCGGCGGTGTGGCTGGTGGCCGTCGGCCTGCTGGCGGCCGTGCTCAGCGGCTGTGGGGCCGAGGCGGAGGCGGATGGGCGGGCGCTGTTCGCGACCAACTGCGCCGTCTGCCACGGCGCTGCCGGCGAGGGGACCGAGCAGGGCCCGTCGCTGCTGGACGCGCGCTACCTCCCCGACCAGCTCAGCGACGCCGAGATGGCCGCAGGGATCCGCAACGGCGTGCCGGAGCGCGAGTTCGAGTTCGGCCCGATGCCCGGCTTCCCACGCTTCGAGGACGATGACCTCGACGCGGTCGTCGAGGTGGTGCGCGAGCTGCAACGCGAGGCGGGACTGCTGGAACCCTGACGGGCCGGCGGGAGGCCGTAGCATGCGCCGCCGAGCGCCCGTAGCTCAGCTGGATAGAGCACCGGACTTCTAATCCGACGGTCGCAGGTTCGAATCCTGCCGGGCGCGCCACCGCGTCCGCGAGCCTGCCGACCGGCGGCGCCCGTCACGGCGCGCTCGCCGGAGCGACCCCGATCACCGCCCGCCGTGCTCCTCGTCCCAGCGGGCCAGCAGGGCCCTGAGATCCTTCTGGGCGGTCAAGGAGCCGATGCCGACCGCGAGCCCGACCAGCAGCCCGACCGTCAGCACCACGGCCGGCGACAGCCACCACCACAGCAGACCCACCACCAACGCCGTGACGACCACGAGCATCACCGCCGCGAACCCGACCGGCTGCGCCGCAGCCCAGCGCACCGCCTTGGGCGGGCCGCCGGCGA
>SLQK01000124.1 GCA_007131525.1 Nitriliruptoraceae bacterium
CGCCCCGCCACGTCCTTCCGCCCGGAGACCTCTCCCCGCCCGGAGACCTCTCCCCGCCCGGAGACCTGCCCCCGCCCGGTGACCTCCCCGCGCCGGCGTCCACTCCGCGGCGCGCTCGACGCCCTGAGATCCCCGCCGCCGCCTGGGTGGCCGGGCTCGGCGCGCTGCTGCTCCTCGCAGCTGCCGCCACGTTCCTGGCGATGCAGTGGGACGTGATGGGCGCGACGGCCCGGATCGCCGTGGTCGGGGGGCTCACGGCTGCCGCCATCGTCGGGGGTGCCCGCCTCCGGCGGCCGCTGCCGGTGGTCGGCTCGGTCATCTTCCACCTCGGTGTGTTGCTGCTCCCGATCGACGCCCTCGGGCTCACGATCCAGCTGGGCGCACCCGGCTGGGTCCGCTGGACCGCGGTCGGGCTGACGGCGGTCGTCGCGCTGCCGCCACTGGCCCTCGCAGGTCGGGCGCCGTTGCTCGGCCTGGCGGCCCTGGCCGGCGTGCCGGTCGCGGCGACCGGGCTGGCCATGGTCGGGTTCCTGCCACCGGCGCTGCTCGTCGCCGTTGTGGGGCTGGCCCTGCTGCCGCTCGCCGAGCGCCCGGCGCCGGACGGCCTGGCCCCGATGCTGCGGTCCGGCAGTCTGCTGCTCTCCGTGACCGCGGTCGTGACCGGCGTGGCCATCGAGCTGCTGTCGGTCCTGCCGACCGCTGGGGTCACCGCCACGGCCGCCGCCGCGGGGTGGCTCGCCGCCTGGCCGGTCCGGGCGGTCGTCGCTGCGCTCGTGGCGGTGACCCTGACGCTGCGAGCTCGTCACGGTGATCCCCGCCTGGTGGCGGTCGCGGTCGGGACGAGCGTGCTCGCGCTCCTGCATCTCGTGCTGCCTGACGCCACCCCCCGGGCCGTGCGGCTGTGGACGCCGGCGATGGTGTGGCTGGCCATCGAGGCAGCGGCGCTGAGCATGGCCCCTGGCACCCTCGGGGGGCGCCGCCTGCGAGCCACGGCGGCCGTGGGCGAGGTCCTCGCAGCGCCGGTCGCGCTGCTGGTCGTCGCGCTGCTGCTCGATCCGTTCGCCGTGCGGGGCACCGACCAGGTGCTGGCGGGCCTCGTGCTGCTGGCCGCTGGCGCCTGGAGCGTGGCCGCTGTGCGCTGGCACCGGGATGGTGCAGCGGTGCCACCGGTCCTCCTGGTGGTCCTGGGCCTGTGGCATCTGCTCGCCGCGGCGGGGCTCCTCGGTGCGAGCCGCGAGGACGCCGCGATCGCCGCGCTCCTGCTGGCCTTCCTCCCCCTCCTGCCCCGCGCGCTGGGTCGTCGACGGAGCGCGCCTCCTGTGACGATGACCCTCGATCTCGCTGCGTCGCTGCTGCTGCTGGTGGCCGCCGGCGGCCTGGCCGACCAGTCGCCCCAGGCGTTGCTCGTCGCGATCCTCGCCCCCGTGGCCGTGCTGCCGCTGCTCAAGCCCGTCGCCGACCGCGGGCTGGCGGCTGCCGGCGGCAGCACCGCCCTCGCTGCGACGCTGCTGGTCGCCGGTGTGGCGGTGCTGGCCGAGGCCGGTGCGGTGGCGGCGGGCCTGCCCCGCGGGGTCGCGGGACTGGTCATCGGGGTGACGGCGCTCGCGACGGCTGCCGCCGCGGCGGGCTGCCGACCGATCGCCGAGGTCGCGCGTGGCGTCGCCACGGTCGCCGGGCTGGTGACCGTCCTGCCGGCCGGCTGGCTGCTGCCGTCGGCCGCCACCTCGATGTCCCTCGGCGACGCGTCGGTGGTCGCGCTCGGGCTCGGAGCCGGCGGGTTGCTGCCCGCCGCCGTCCTTGGGCTGCTGCTCCTGCTCGACGCGGCCGTGGACCGCGGGATCCTGGCACGCACCGGGACGGCCCTCGTGCTGCTGCGGGCCGTGACGGTCGGTGCGCTGGCGACCGGCACCAGCATCGAGGTGGTCGGTGCGGCGCTGCTCACGCTGGGAACGGTGGCGGCGCTGACGGTGGCCGTGGGCGCACGATCGCTGCCGCGGTCGATCGCCGTCCCGGGTGGCTCGGTCGCGGCGGTGACCATCCCGATCGGGTGGGTCCTGCTCGGCGACGCCGCCGTCCTGCGCTCGGCCGCGCTGCTGGCCGCCGGGCTGCTGGCGGTGGCGGCCGGGCTCCTGTGGCGACGCCACGCCCTGGCCCACACGGGTGCGGCCCTTGCGACCCTCGGTACCTGGTCGCTGCTGTCCGAGCTCGACAGCACGGCGCTCGACCTGTGGCTGCTGCCCGTGGCCGTCCAGCTGGCGCTCGCCGGCGCGGCGGCTCGGCGCCACGGTGAGCTGTCGTCCTGGTTCGCCTACGTCCCCCCGCTGCTGCTCGTCGGGGTGCCCGCCGTCCTCGAGCGGATGACCGGTGGGCCCGGTTGGCACGGGCTGCTGGCCGGTTCCCTGGGCGTGGCGGCCGTGGTCGCCGGCGGTCGGCTGGGCTTGCGTGGTCCGCTGGTCGTCGGTGTGGTGCTGGTGGTCGTGGTGGTCGCGGTGGAGACGCTGACGGTGGTCGTCAGTCTGCCGACCTGGGCGTGGTTGACCGTCGGCGGCGTCGTGCTGCTCGCAGCCGCCGCGTCAATCGAGCGGCTCGGGCGCACCCCGGGCGAGGCTGCGCGGACGCTGGCTGCCGGGCTCCGGGACCCGCTGCGGGGCTGATGGCCGCTCCCCGGGGCTGGGGTTGTCCACAGCCCCCGGGGATCGATCCGCGCGGTGTCACGCCCAGCACGTAGGGTCGTGTTGTGGGAGGAAGGGGCCTGCTGTACGGTTCGAGGGTCCGCGCGGGGCCGTCACGGCTCCGCGCGCCGTTCGTCACCGCCGGACCACCCCGGTCCAGCGAGGAGCGAACGACGACGGACCCGAGACGCGGTCCACGCTCACTCGTTCGGCCCGGTGCCCGTTGCCGGCGTCGTCGCTGGACGTGGTACCGCGGTGATCGGTCCGCAGGACGCACCCCTGCCCCTGACGGCGGACGGCTCACGGCACGTGAGCTGCCCGCGACCGCGGGGGCCACAACACCGGCGCACGACGCCACACCGTCGAAGCCGGTCCGCACCGCGCGGCTGCGCGGAGCGGCGCGACCAGAGGAGGTGCCCATGCGCCGCTACGAGATGATGGTTCTGATCACCGACCGCCTCGACGAGGAGGCGGCCGCCGCCGCCTTCGACAAGGCGAAGCGGATCCTTGCCGACCAGGGCGGGAACCTGCTCGAGGAGGCCTGGTGGGGCAAGCGCAAGCTCGCCTACGAGATCGACAAGCGTGACCACGGCTTCTACGGCGTCCTCGACTTCGAGGCGACCTCGGAGGCTGTCACCGAGCTCGAGCGCCAGCTGAAGATCTCCGACGACGTCACCCGCTTCAAGACGGTCCGTCCGGAGATCCGGGTCCGCACGGCCTAGGTCGCCATCCAGCGGTTCCGTCCTCCCACGACGGCCCGTCCGCGCGACACCGACGATCAGGAAGGTCTGGACCATGGCGTTCGAATCCAACTTCATCACCTTCATCGGCAACCTCACCGACGACCCGGACCTGCGGTTCACCCAGGGGGGTGCCCCGGTCGCGTCGTTCCGCGTCGCCTCCAACCGCCGGTTCACCGACCGGGCGGGCAACCAGCAGGAGGAGACGACGTTCCTCAACGTCAACTGCTGGCGGGACCTGGCGGAGAACGCCGCGGAGTCGCTCAAGAAGGGCGACCGCGTCATCGTCATCGGCCGGGTGCGCGTCCGCAGCTACGAGAACCGCGAGGGCCAGACGGTCTGGACCACCGAGATCGAGGCGGACGAGATCGCCCCGAGCCTGCGGTGGGCCCGAGCGGAGGTGCACCGCACCTCGGGTGGCTCGAGCGGCGGAGCTGGCGCCACCTCGGGGGGCACGGCCCCACCGCCCTCCGACGACGACGTCCCCTTCTGATCCAGCCTCACCCGATCGGGACCACAACGTCCCGACCACCGACGACCCTGATGATCACACGGCGCCGGTAGCCCGCTACCGGCCGCGCCCTCTCAAGGAGCACGCCCATGCCGCCCCGCAGCACCGCCAAGCCCAAGGACCGCAACCGTCCCCGCAAGCCGAAGCCCTGCCCGTTCTGCACCCAGGGCATCGAGTACATCGACTACAAGGACCTCTCCACGCTGAAGCCCTTCCTGAACGAGCGCGCGAAGATCAAGGCTCGCCGGACCACCGGCGTGTGCGCCAAGGATCAGAAGATGCTCGCGGCAGCGGTCAAGAACGCCCGTGAGATGGCGTTGATCCCCTACACGACGCGCTGAGGAGGTCCCGACGATGAAGGTCATCCTCACCAACGAGGTGGACAACCTGGGGCTGCCGGGCGACGTCGTCGACGTCGCCGACGGCTATGGCCGCAACTACCTGCTGCCCCGCGGGCTCGCCATGCTGGCGACGCCCGGCGCCATGAAGCAGGCCGAGGCGTTGACCCGGGCCCGGAAGGCCCGGGAGGCGAAGACCCTCGACAGCGCTCACGCCTCCAAGGGCGTGCTGGAGAGCCGCTCCCTGCGGATCCCCGTGCGCGTCGACGAGCGTGGCGGGTTGTACGGGTCGGTCACCGCGAACGATGTGCAGCGTGTCCTCAAGGAGCGCGGCCACGACATCCCCCGCAAGCGGATCGAGCTCAAGGGCTCGATCAAGGAGATCGGGACCTACGAGGTGCCGGTCCACGTGCACCCGCAGGTGGCGGCCACCGTGGTCGTCGAGGTGGTCGACCAGGAGGGTCGACTGTCGAGGGATGCGGGCGGTGGCCTGGTCGATGCCGAGGCCGTTGCTGCGGCTGCCGAGCAGGTTGCCGAGGGCAGCGACACCGACACCGAGGCGCTGAAGCAGCAGGCGCTGGAGGCTGCCGAGGAGTACGAGCAGCAGCAGGCCGAGCTCGCGGCGCAGGAGGCCGAGGCCGCGTCGGCACCCGTCGATGACGAGGAGCCCGCCACGGGCTGAGGGAGGCAGCGATCATGGCCGTCGTCACGTCTGACGTCGACGCACCATGAGCGGCACCTTCCCCCCGCCGCCAGGCGAGCCGCCAGCACCGGATCTACCACCGAGCTCCAACGGGGCGGTGGGACGCAGCTACGACCGCGTCCCACCGCACTCGCTCGACGCCGAGGTGTCCGTCCTCGGCTCCGCCCTGCTGTCTCGGGCAGCGGCCTCCGACGCCGTCGAGGCCCTGCGCCCCGAGGACTTCTACCGCAACGCCCACCGCGTGGTGTTCGAGGCGGTGCGGGAGCTGACCAGCCAGGGCGAACCGGTCGACACGGTCACCGTGACCGACTGGCTCGCCCGTCGGGATCGCCTGGACGAGGTCGGCGGCGCGGCGGCCCTCCACGACCTCACGGTTGCCGTACCGACGGCGGCCAACGCCGCCTACTACGCCCGGATCGTCCGCGACAAGGCGTTGCTGCGCCGGCTGATCGACGCGGGTACGGCGGTCACGAAGCTGGGGTACGAAGCCACCGACGACGCGCGGGCGATCGTTGACCGGGCCGAGTCGCTGGTCTTCGAAGTGGCACAGACCACCTCGGCGTCGGAGTACCAGCGGCTCGGGGAGCTGCTCAACCAGTCCTTCGAGCAGATCGAGACCCTCGCCGAGCGCAGCTCCGAGGTGACGGGGTTGGCCACCGGCTTCGATGACCTCGACCGGCTCACCGCCGGGCTGCAGCCTCAGAATCTGATCGTGCTGGCGGCCCGTCCCGCGATGGGCAAGAGCAGCCTCGCGCTGGCGGTCTGCCACTTCGCCAGCGCGCGGCTCGGCGAGCCGGCGATCCTGTTCAGCCTGGAGATGTCCAAGCTGGAGATCGTCAACCGGCTCCTGTCCTCCGAGGCCCGGATCGACTCCTCGCGCCTGCGGACCGGACGCCTCGAGGACACCGACTGGCGGAAGCTCGGGGACGCGCTCGGCGCCCTCGCCGACGCGCCGTTCTTCATCGATGACACCCCGTCGATCTCCCTGATGGAGATCCGGGCCAAGTCGCGGCGGTTGAAGCAGAAGCAGGGGCTGTCGCTGATCGTCGTGGACTACCTGCAGCTGATGCAGTCCCACCGCCGTGTCGACTCCCGCCAGCAGGAGGTCGCCGAGATCTCCCGGGGCCTCAAGATGCTGGCCAAGGAGCTCGACGTGCCCGTCATCGCGCTGTCGCAGCTCTCGCGTCAACCCGAGTCCCGCACCGACAAGCGGCCGCAGCTCGCCGACCTGCGCGAGAGCGGCAGCATCGAGCAGGACGCGGACATCGTCGGGTTCATCTACCGCGACGAGGTCTACGACGAGGACAGCCCCGACAAGGGCATCGCGGAGCTGATCATCGCCA
>SLQK01000007.1 GCA_007131525.1 Nitriliruptoraceae bacterium
CAGGCGAGGACGACCATGCAACTGAGCAAGGGTTCCCGTGTCGGCCTGTCCGGCATGCTCGCGTTGGTCGCCACCTACGCGCTAGGTCGGCAGGCCTTCGGACTGTTCGTGCCGAGCTTCCGCGAGGAGTTCGATCTCTCGCTCGACGTGCTCGGCTACTACGCCAGCGCCGCGCAGGCCGGCTACCTCGTTGCCACCGTGGCCACCGGTGTGCTCGCCGCGAGGTACGGGCCGCGGGTACCGGTGGTGGGTGGGTGCCTGCTGCTGGCCGTCGGCGCGTCCACCATGGCTGCGGCCCCCGGCCCGCTCCTCCTCGCGGTGGGTGTGATCGCCGCCGGCACCAGCGCCGGTGGGGCGTGGGCGCCCTACTCCGACGCCGTCGCCTACAAGGTCCCGACCGAGCAGACACGCCGGGCGCTCGCGCTGGTCAACGCAGGCTCGCCGGTCGGGTTGGTGGTCGCCAGCGTGATGGTGCTGTCCGCCGGCGACAGTTGGCGCATCGTCTGGTGGGGGTTCGCCCTCGTGGGGCTCCTCGCTGCGGCGGTCGCGTGGCGGGTCCTCGCCCCGGAGGGGGAGTTCCGGGAGTACCCGGACAGCCGGCGTCCGAGTCTCCGCTGGTTCCTCAACCCCCGCTCGCTGCGGATGCTGACGGTCGGGCACGGCATCTCGATCACCTGCGGGGCCTACTTCGCCTACGCGCCCGTCATCGCGCAGGACGCTGGGCTGGACGGCTGGATCGGCCCGGTGATGTGGGCGTGCCTCGGCATCGCCGGGGCCAGCGTCGGTGCCTTCGGGGGCAGCATCGCCAACCGTTTCGGGGTGCGTCGGCCCCTGGCGGTCATGCTGGTGTTGATCGCGATCGCCTTCCTGCTGCTGCTGCTCTGGGCGGGATCCGTGGCTGCGGCACTGGCCTCGGCCGCGTTGTTCGGCGTGGGGTTCACCACCGGGTTCGCGCTGCTGGTCATGTGGAGTCAGCACGTCTACCGGGATCGCCCCGCGACCGGCTTCACCCTGGCCATCGTGTTCATCGCCGCGGGGTTCATCGTCGGCCCAGCCCTGTTCGGGTTCATCGCCACCCGGTTCGGCATCGATGCCGCGCTGGTGGTCACGGCACTCCCCGCACTGCTCGTCTCGCTGATCCCGCCACGTCCGGAGAACCGTCTCAAGCCCGTGCGCCGGCACCTGTTGCGCCGATCCCGTCGGCCGACGGGGGTGAGCTGAGCAGCGACAGCGCTGCGCGCGGTGACGCGGAGCTGTGATGTGCTGTCACGTCTCTTCCTGTCGACCGATGATGCCGAGTCGACAGCAGGATGACGGCAGCGTCGAGGCAGCACCGGTGGCAGCGACGGGTGATCGACCCGAGGACCGCTCGGGGGAGCCGTCCCGCGGGCCTGGTCGGTCCGCGACCCCCACGTGGACGACGCGATCCTCCCGGCAGCCCAGGAGCTGGTGACCGAGGTCGCACCGCGCGCGGGGTGGCCCGGCCAAGGGTTCACCGCCGCTACCCGCCCAACGAAGCGTTGGTGGCCGCCTCGGTCGAGGCCCTCCGCACCGACGAGCCAGCACCCGACGCCGGGACGCTCTGCTGCGAGCTGAGGGCGGAGCTGCCGCGGCGGGCCGCGGTCCGTCGGGTACTCCCATCGCCGAGCGCGTCGCCAAGGGCGTCGACCACCAGCACGGCAACACCGGCACCCGGAGGTCACCGACGCGGACCAGGCTACTGATCGTGATCACATCCCCGCCTGGCCAGCCCGGGGCCGGTAGCCCCGAACCGCCCGGCTCCGCCTCACGCCGCCCCTCCCGGCGAGGCGTCACCGCCGGTACCGCTCCCGCACGTCGGGCTCCCGCCACATCGGCCACACCGTCGGGCCGTCCTCGGGCAGCGTGAGGTCGCCGATCGTCTCGAAACCGTGCCGGGTGTAGAGCCGGCGGTTGGCGGGTGTGGAGGCCTCGAGGTAGGCCGGGGTGGCGGCGTCGTCACACTCAGCCAGCGCGTGGCGGAGCAGCCGGCTGCCGTGCCCGGCGCCCTGACGCTCCGGGAGCACCCCGATGAGTTGCAGGTAGACGTTGGGGGTGGTGGGGTGGTGCCCTTGGAACAGTTCCCCGACGGCGAAGCACCGGGCGGCAGCCTCGGGGGAGAGGGCCTGCGCGCAGCGCTCGGCGAAGGTGGCGCCGGGTTCCCCCTCCAGGGGATCCACACCTGGGGGTGCCCAGAGCGCAGCGCCGAGCCCGTCGTCGGTCAGGTAGGTGTGGTCGTGGGGGAGGTAGGCCTCGGCGAAGGCGGCGAACAGCGCCGGTAGGCCTGCGCGGCGCTCCTGTGGGTCCTGGATGGACCAGGTGAACACGGGATCGTCCTGGAACGCCCGTGCGAGGATGTCGGCGATGACCGGCACGTCCTCGGTGCGGGCGGTCCTGATCTCGGTGGTTGTGGCGAGCGGCATGCGGTGCTCCTCGATCGGCACGTTGCGTGGTCTCCCGCGGTCGTGCTGGTCGACGTTGAGACCCGTGCCTGGTTCTAGCACGACCGTGCGAACTACGATGGCACGGTCGTGCTAACTTGTCAAACGATGGAGGAACGCCGTGCCGAGGAGCAGCCCCGTCGCAGGTCCGACGGGGAGCGCACCCATGCGGCGATCCTGGATACCGCGATGCGGCTGGCGTCGGTCGAGGGTCTCGGGAGCCTGACCATCGGGCGGCTCGCCAAGGAGTTGGGCGTGAGCAAGAGCGGGGTGTTCGCCCACTTCCGTTCCAAGGAGCGGCTGCAGCTGGAGACGCTCGCAGCGGCAGGTGAGGTGTTCGAACGCGAGGTGCTCGAGCCGGGCCTCAAGGCCGCCCCCGGCCTCGCACGGTTGCAGGCCCTATGCGAGGCCCACCTGTCCTACATCCAGCGTGGCGTCTTCCCGGGAGGGTGCTTCTTCGCCCAGGTGCTCGCCGAGTACGACGCGGTGAGCGGACCGATCCACGACGAGGTGGCCGACGGGCAGGGCGGCTGGTTCGGGCTGCTGGAGCAGGAGGCCCGTACCGCGCAGCAGGCGGGCGAACTGGCAGCTGGGGTGGATCCGGTCCAGCTGGTCTTCGAGCTGGCCGCGCCGGTGGAGCTGGCCAACTACCTGTCGGTGCTCAACCGCGACCCGCGCTTCGTCGAACGTGGGCGCCGGGCGGTCCGTGAGCGACTCGCCCAGGCAGCGACCTCACCGGCGTAACGTCGCCCCGTACTGGCGTCGTACTCGACGAGGAGCGCTACGAGGTGTGCATGGGCCACTTCGAGGACACCCTCGTCGAGCTCGGTGTGCCCGACCCGCAGGTCGCCGAGGTGATGGCGATCGCGGACACCGGGAAGGCCGAGGTCCTCGGTCGGTGACCCGGTCGCGGTCGGGACCGGTGTCGCATCAGCGTCCGGCGTCGCCGCGCCCCCGCAGCGCCGCTGTGGCGGCCTCGGTGCGGTTGCTGACGCCGAGCTTCGCCAGGATGCGGGCGACGTGCTGTTCCGCGGTCCGAGGACTGATGTAGAGCCGGTCGGCGATGTCGGCGTTGGACAGCCCTTCACCGACCAGGCGGAGCACCTCCTGTTCACGCTTGGTGAGGTGCCGGAGACCTCCGGGCCTGGAGCGGCTGTCGGTGGCCCCCAGATCGCGCAGCAGACCGGCGGCACGGTCGGCATCGTTGACGGCGCCGAGCGCCTCGAAGGTGTGCAGCGCCGCGCGGGCGTCGTCGGCCGCGACCACAGGAGCCGCCTCACTCGCGGCCTCCGCCAGCAGCAGGCGGGTACGGGCCGCCTCCAGCGGCATGCCCACCCTCGTGAAGGCGACCAGCGACGTCGCGAGCTGGGCCCGTGCGGCATCGCCGTCGCCGGCCGACCGTCGCGCCCGGCCCTCGACCCGTCTCGCCCGCGCATGAGCGATCGTGCAGCCGTGCGCGGCGCCGACCTCAGCCAGGCGGGTGGCCAGGGCGATCGCGGCGTCCCTGTCGCCGAGCAGCAGCTCCGCTTCCGCGAGCAGTTCGAGGAGCTCCAGGGTCCCGAGCCGATCCTCTCCGAGCTCAGCCAGGCCGCGGCGGAGCGCTGACGCCGCGGTCGCTGCCCGCCCCCGCCGCAGGTGGATCCGGCCGTGGACAGCGACCCCAGCGGGGTGGTCCTCGAGGCCGACGACGAGGCGTTCCGCCTCCTCCAGGCGGCCCTGGTCCAACCGCAGGCCGGCGAGGGCCGCGAGCGCCTGGTGGTGGAGCGCAGGCAGTGCGTGCCGTGAGGCCTCGAGGGCGGTCGTGAGCTCCTCCTCGGCCTGGATCCAGTCCCCGACCTGGACCAGGATCGTGCCGTAGAGCGTCCGGCACTCGACGTGGAGGAACGGGCTGCCGTAGCGCTGCGCGTACCGGTCGGCGGCGCGGATCCACTGCACCGCGCGCTCGAACTCCGCGCAGGTGGTGCAGGCGATGATCGTGGTGCAGCTGGTGAACACGACCGTGTCGCGGTGGCTGCCCTCGCCTCCCAGCGAGCCGGCCATGGCTTCATCGAGGTAGCCGACCCCCTCGGCGATGCGGCCCTGGTCGATCAGCGTGGCGCCGACCTGGCTGAGCGCACAGAGCTGCACGTCCGCGTCGTCGCCGTCGCGCCCGAGCTCGTAGGCCTTGCGTGCCAGGGCCTCGCCCTCGGCTGGATCCGCAGCGGCAAGGGCCTCGTGCAGCCGTACCTGCGGGAGCCGGGAGTCGACACCCTGCTCGTCGACCAGCCGCCGTGCCCGGGCCAGCCATCCGGCCGCCGCCACCTGGTTCCCGAAGATGGCCTCGTGGTTGCGGCACAGCCACAGGGCGACATCGACGGCACGCTCGGTCGCATCGCCGCGCCGGTAGGCCGCGTAGGCCCGTTCCCGCAGCCCGACCCCTTCGTGCGTCGCACCCTGCCACCAGCGGGACTCTCCGAGCCCATCCAGCGCTGCGGCGCTGGGTTCCTGCTCGAGCGCCGCGGCGAAGGCCCGATCGGCCTGCTCCCAGTCACCGTCGGCCAGCGCGCGCCAGCCCGTGGCGAGGAGCGTCTGTGCATCGCTCGGCATCTGATCAGCCTACGGCCCCTCGCGCGGATCTGCGTGTCGGCCTGCGTGGTTCCACCGATGCCCGTCACCCGCGGCGCGTGCAGCCTGGTGGTGACCGTCGACCTCACCGCGGGGGCGGACCACCCAACCTCCCTGCCGCCAGGAGCCAACGATGCGTGTCACCGACCTCGACCGAGCCAGCGTCGATCACGTCCTGACCACCACCCGGGCCGTGCGCCGCCGCCTCGATCTCGACCGACCGGTCCCGCTCGGGGTGGTCTACGACTGCCTCGACATCGGTCTGCAGGCACCCACCGGGTTCAACCTCCAGAACTGGCGCTGGTTGGTGGTGACCGATCCCGAGCTGCGCCGGGAACTCGCCGGCATCTACCGGCGCTGCCTACGGCCGTTCATCGAGATGATGGATGCGCAGACCCCGGCGGACGACCACGCCACCCAGCGGGTGTCCGCATCGTCGTGGTACCTGGCCGAGCACCTCGAGCGGGTCCCCGTCCACGTCATCCCGTGCACCACCCTGCAGGTCGCCGCGGAGCGGGAGATGTGGGCGTCGCAGGGGTTCGACACCGACCACTGGAACATGGCGGCTTCCTCGGTGTACGGCGAGGTGTGGCCGGCCGCATGGAGCTTCATGCTGGCGCTGCGCAGCCGCGGGCTCGGTTCGTCGCTGACGATGATCCACCTCGCCGCCGAGCCCGAGGTCGCCCGGCTCCTCGACATCCCGAAGGGGGTATCGCAGGCAGGCCTGCTCCCCGTTGCCTACTTCCAGGGGGAGGACTTCCGCCCGGCACGACGCCGTCCCGTCGGCGAGGTCACCTTCCACGATCGGTGGGGTGTGACGACGTCGGTCGCGTCACGGTGACGCCGGCAGGCAGGAACGTGCTCACCCGGTCCGGGTGACGCCGCGGGAGGCGGGTGCGGGCATCCTACGCTGGTGGCGGAGTGGCTGGGCGTTGCGGTGCGCCGGTCGGCGGTGCACGAGGGCTTCCTGCCCAGTGGGAGACTGTCTGTGACCGCTGCTGCATCCGCGAGCTGGAGGGACCGAAGGTGACCGACGCGACTCACGCGACCGCGGCGACCAACGCCGCGCTGCTCACAGCCCTGCCGTTCGAGAACACCACCGACTTCGCGAACGCTCAGCGCGGCCGACTCGCACCGCTGCCGGACACGGTGACCACGGCGGAGGGTGGTCCGGTCTGGGACGTGCGCAAGTTCGACTTCGTCACGGGCGACGCCCCTC
>SLQK01000342.1 GCA_007131525.1 Nitriliruptoraceae bacterium
AGCCAGGTGTCCCAGCTCGCGCTGACCGCCAGACCCGACGTGGCACCGAACACGCCGGCGATGGCCAGGATCAACCACGGCAGGTAGGGGTCGGCCATCTCGCGGTAGCGCTGGATCTGTGCCTGCTGCGGCGAGCTCGGCACGTAGAACGGCCGGAGCTTGCGCGCGACGAAGAGGTTGACCGCGATCAGCGCGGCCAGGACGGCCGCGAACACCACCCCGAGCACGATGCGGGTGCTCAGCACGGTGGTGAACACCTGCCGGAAGCCGCGGGCGTCGAACCACCAGAAGTCGGTGACGAGCACAGCGATGCGGTTGGCGCTGAACAGCACCAGGAGGAGCCCGAGCACCACGACGGTGCCGAGCCGACGGCGGACGAACTCGCCCACGACGATCCTTGTGTCAGAGCTTGCGGTGGGTGGGGACAGCGCCGGCGTCGAGACGGATCCGGCTGACCTGATGACGGCCCCGGCGAACGCACGTGGCGACCCCGCCAGAGCCCACCGTCACCACCGTGCCCCGTCAGGTTCAGGGCCGCAGACGCCTCGCGGCGCGTGGTGAACGTGGACCGCGAAGGTACCTGTGGTGGCCCACGAACGCCCACCCTGCCGCGGTGGGCGCCCGCCCCCTTCACCCCCGTGCTCCGGCGGTGCGGTCAGGAGGCCGCCAGCAGCAGGCTGTCGGTGGGCTGACGGCCGTCACGGAGGGCTTCGAGGGCCCCCAGCGCCTCGTCGAGGGTCCCCACCGGCACGAGGAGGATGTCGGTTGCCACGGCGGCATCTCGGGCCTCGTCGAGGTTGTCGCGGGGCACGAGGAACACCTCGGCAGGCTCGGACCCGTCGGTCGGCGCGGAGGCGCCCGCCACCTTCTGCGGCACCCCACCGACACCACCGATCGTCCCGTCGCGGGCCAGGGTCCCGGTCCCGGCGATGCTCCGGCCGTCGATCAGGTCCTCCGGCTCCAGCAGCTCCAGCAGCGACAGCGCGAAGATCATGCCGGCCGACGGCCCACCGATCGCGCCCGCATCCACCTCGATGTCGATGGGCAGGTCCAGGTCGGTGGTGAGCAGGACCCCGATGTAGGGGACCTCGGGATCGTCCGGGTTGCGGCCCAGCACCAGCTCGACGGTGCGGCTGCCGTCGGCGCCGCGGACCTCCAGCGCAACCGGGTCGCCGACCGATCGGGCCCGGACGGCGTCGACCACCTCGGTGCTCTCGCGCACGGGCGCACCATCGACGGCGACGATGACGTCGTCGAGCTCCAGCTCGTCGGTGACGGCGTCGGCCTGGATGGCCACCACCAACGCCCCCTGGGGGTGCAGCTCGTAGCCGAGGGACTCCAGGGCGACGATGGTGGCGACGAGCTGGCTGTCACGCATGGCGGCCGCGTTGAGCTCGGCGACCTCGTCGCGGTCGAAGCCCGGTGGGTAGATCTGCTCGCGTGGGACGACCTCCACCGACGGGGTGGTCCGGGCGGTGAGCCACCCGGTGAGGCCGAGGTCGTCCTGCACCGCCACCGTGGTCAGCTGCAACGACCCGTCCGGCGGGGGGAAGGCCTCCGCGCCCGTGACGGTGATCAACCCGAGGGTGTCCTTGATCGGGCCCGGCTGGACCGCCACCTGGCAGGCCGGCTGGGCCGCCAGCACGTCGCAGGGCACCTGGCCGCGGACGACCAGGGCGACCGTGGCGACCACGACGACCATGAGCGACACAACCAGCACGCGACGGGCGATCGAGGTCTCGCGCGCCACCTGGCCCTCCGACGCTCGGACCAGCTCGGCCCGACGCAGGCCGTCAGGCTACCGCCCGGCTGTCCGCACGCCCTCGGCTCGGTCGGGGGCGGCGGTGCCTGGCACCGCTGCCGGGCTCAGCTGCGGCTGAACAGGCTCCGGCGCTGTTCGTGCGCCGGCTCCGGGGGCGACTCGGGGGCCTCCCGGGGGACCGAGACCGGTGCCGGGCCCATCACGACCGCGCCCGACGGCGGCTCCTGGGCGACCGGCACGGGCGGCTCCTCACGGGCGGGCTCGTGCACGGCGACCTCGGGCTCCCACAGCTCGTCCTCGGCGACCGGTGCCGGCTCCTCCACCGCCGGTGGCAGGGCGGCCTCGACCTCGGGCTCGGGCGGCGCCACCTGCACCGGCGGCTCCGGGACCGCGGCGTCCTCGACCGCGACGACGCGGTAGTAGGTGCGCACCTCGATCGGGATCTCCTTGAACACCCGGACCTCGGAGACGTCGCCGTCGTTGCGCAGCGCCTCCACCCGTGCCAGCCCTGCCTCCAGCGAGGGGAACTCCTCCATCTGGGGCGAGCCCTGCCCGTCGACGTGGTGCACCGCGTACGTCATCGCCTGCTCCGTTCCTGCGCCAGGATCAGCGATGCCCGCCGGGAGGCAGAGGCACCGTGCTCAGGCCATCGACCACCCCGGACCCGGCCTTGAGCAGGTCGGTCGCGGCGCGCGAGCACGAGCGCGCACCGCACGACCGAGCCGCTCAGGCGCCCACGGTGTCGCGCCGGCGCCGGCGACGGATCCACCGGCCGAGGCCGAACGCCACCAGCACCGCGGTGGCCGCCGCGCCCTGCCAGACCGTCGACCACCGGGCCCGGAAGCGGCCGATCGTCACGAAGGCCGCGTGCTCCGCGGCCAGGGCGGCGAGGGCGTCGCGGTTGCTGTACCGCGGGCGCCACCCCGTCTCGGTGAGCGTCGCGTTGCTCATCACGCACGGGTACACGAACAGGGCCACCAACCCCGGCGGCAGGTCACCGAGGCGCAGCGCGTACGCCCCCGCCGCACCGCTGTAGGCCACCTCCTCGGGGACCTCGAGGGAGCGCCGGCCGACGATCGCCGTGACCTCGTCGTAGGACAGCCAGCCGTCGGCGGCGACGTTGAACACCCCGTCGAGGCCCGCCTCCACGGCGTGGACGACCGCCTCCACGGCGTCGTCGGGGTGGAGGAACTGCAGGGGTGGCCGGTGGCCCCGCACGGCGGGGATCCGGGGGGCCTCGAAGGCGCGGGTCACCACGGTGTCCAGCCCGGGACCGGCCAGCAGCGCCAGCCGCAGCACCGCGACCGACAGCTCCGGGTGGGCCTCACGCCACCGCGCCAGCCACCGCTCCACCTCGACGGCGTGCTCGGCGGCGGCGAACCCCGGGGTGTCCCTGAGCTCGCTGTCCTCGGTCAACGGCACGTCGTTGTCCGGGTGGGCGCCGTAGACCAACGACGAGGAGACGAGCAGCAGGCGGGCCACGCCCGCGGCGGCCGCCGCCTCGGCGACCCGCCGCGCCGCGTCGACCTCACGGGTGCGCACCGCAGCGTCGTCGCGCACGGGCTCCAGCCCCCCACCGAGGTGGATGACGACGTCGCTGCCCCGCAGGACGTCGGTGAGGTCGGCGGTCCCCGGGTCGGCGTCGTGGAAGGCGAACTGCGGCGCGGTCACGCCCTCCGGCGGTACCCGGTCGATGCCGACGATGCGGTCCACGTCGGCAACCGAGGCGAGCCGCGCGACCAGGCGGCGCCCGAGGCTGCCCCCGACCCCGGTGATGGCGATCGCGCTCACCTGCGTTGCCCTCCCGCACCCCCGGCACCGCGGCGGCGCTCCTCCCAATACCGTAGCGAGACACCGCAACCAGTGAGACCTGCCGTGAGCGACCACCCCGACCACCCCGACCGTCCCGACGACGGGAACGACGACGCCAGCAACGACCCCTTCGCGCACCTGCCACCGGAGCTGCGGGCCATGCTCGAGCAGCTCGGCGGGCCGGGCGCGCTCGAGCAGGCCCAGCAGCAGCTGCAGGCGATGCTCGGTGGCGCGATGCCCGGCTTCGGCTTCCAGCCCCCCGCCGCACCGAGCGGCCCCGTGGACTGGACGCTGGCCACCCGGGTGGCGTTGCAGCTGGCCGCCGACGGCGACCGCTCCGCCACCGACGAGGAGGCCCGGCGCGTCCACGAGGCCTTCGAGCTCGCCGAGCACTGGCTGGACGCCACCCCGCTGCCGAGCCCCACCGACGCCGGCCGCGTGGTGCCGGGTTCCCGCCAGCGCTGGGTCAACGCCGCGGTCGTCGCGCTGCGCCCCCTGGTGGAGCCAGTCGCGCGGGCCGCGACCGACGCGATGGTCGACCTCGCCCGCGAGCAGCTCAGCCAGCTCGGCGACGCCGGCGACCTCGACGAGCTGCTGGGCCTGCAGGGGCTACCCGACGCGCTGCGGCCGATGCTCGAGCAGCTGCTCGGCGGCGACCCGGGCCAGCTGCTGCGGCCGGCGGGTGCCGGTCTGGCGGGGCTGCAGGCCGGGCAGGTCATCGGGCAGCTGTCCCGGCAGCTGATCGGCCAGTACGACCTGGGTATCCCCACCGCGCCGCGGCACGAGGCCCACCACCTCGTCGTCAACGTCGCCGACGACCTCGCCGGCTACGGACTCGACCTCACCGAGGTGACCCTGGTGCTCTCGCTCACCGAGGCGGCGCACCGGCGGCTCTACCACGCGGTGCCGTGGCTGGAGGCCCACGTGAGCTCGCTCGTGGCCCGGTTCGCCGCGGGCACGGTGGTCGACGCCGAACGGATGCGTGAGGTCGCCGAGGAGCTCACCTTCGGGATCGACCCCGAGGACCCCGAGGCGCTCACGGCCGCGATGGAACGGGCGGCGAGCTTCCGGCTCACCCCGACCCCGGACCAGGAGCGGATCCTGGCCCGGCTCCAGGCGGTGGTCTGCCTGGTCGGCGCCTGGGCCCGGCACGAGGTCGCCCGCGCGGTGGAGGGTCGGCTCCCCAACCACGACCGGATCCAGGAGGTCCTGCGCCGCCGCCGGGCCACCAAGGGCGACGGCGAGCAGCTGCTGGAGGCCCTGCTCGGCCTCGACATCAAGCCCGACGACGAGACGGTCGGCGAGCGCTTCGTCGACGCCGTGGAGGCCGCCCTGGGGGCCGAGGGGCTGCACCGCGCCCTGGCGCACCCGGAGAACCTGCCCGACGGTGAGGAGCTGGCGGACCCGTCGCGGTGGCTGGCCCGCACCGCCGAGGGCGAGGACGTCCCCGACGACCTCAGCGAGCTGTTCGGCGAGCTCGGTGCCGCCCCCCACGAGGGCAGCGCGGAGGAGCGCATCGCGGCGGCGGGCCGCGGCGAGGACCCGGCGCCGGAGGACGGGGACGACCCGGACCCGGCCAGCGGGGACCACCCGGAGACCGACGACGACTGACCCGGGACGTCAGCCGGCGTCGCCGGGCTGTGGCCGGACCCCGGCGACCAGCCCGGCCTCGTAGCCGGCGAGGTAGCCCCGGGCCCGCTCGGTCGCCGGGAAGCGCGCCACGAGCCGGTGGAACGCCGAGGAGTGTCCGGCGACGTGCAGGTGGGCCAGCTCGTGGACCAGCACGTAGTCCACGACGAAGCCCGGGTGGGCCGCCACCCGGTCGCTGATGCGGATGTCGCCGGTCGCCGGGCTGCAGGAGCCGTAGCGGTGCTGCATCCGGGACGACCAGCGCACCGAGGTGGCCCGGACCCCGTCGAGGTAGGTGTCGGCCAGCCGGTCGGCGCGGGCCGTCAGCGCACGGTCCCCGCCGGCGGCCTCCACCGCCCGCTGCCGCAGGACCTTGCCGACCAGCGAGTCGACCATGGCGGCCTCGTCGGCGTCCGCCATCCCGGCCGGGACCCGCACGACGATCCGTCCGTCGGTGAGGGCGGCCTGGCCGCTGCGCCGCCGTCGCGGGCTGCGATGCAGCTCCACCGGCGGCGAGGTGGGGGTGGCCGGCCGGTGCTCCAAGGCCGGACGGTGGGACGCTCCTGCCATCATCACGCTCCTCCCGCCCCACCAGCCACGATGGTCACCGCGGCGTCGGCACGCCTCCCCGTAGCACACCCGACCGGTGCGGTGCACCCCCGCCGGGCACCCCGTGCGACGCTCGCACTCGGACGAGGGTCGAGGCCCGGTCGGCCGGGACCGCCCGCTGTCCACATGGTGTGGACAGGCTGTGGAGCCGGGAGGACGCGCAGGTCCGGCTACCTGCAGCTGCGCGCCACGGCCCCGCGGTCCGGCTCCCGACGCGGGTGCGTCATCCACAGCTCCTCCACACGCCACCGGCCCGGTGTCCACAGCCGCTGTGGACACCGGGGTCGACAGCCCGCCGCCGCCTGCCTACGGTGCGAGCACGAGGTCCCCAGTGTTCGGGACGTCACCGCGCTCCACGGGGAAGGGAGCGTGTGGGCGGTCTGGCTCTGGGGATCCTCGTGTTGGTGGGG
>SLQK01000269.1 GCA_007131525.1 Nitriliruptoraceae bacterium
CGGGCGGCGCCGGGGGGGTCGGTGACGCATCCTGCGACCCAGCATCCGCGCTGGCGACGCGCTCGTAGCACTGGGTGCACCAGGCAGCCGTGTCGACGTTCAGAGCGCCGCATGCCGGGCACCTCACGGCGCCAACCCCACGCTGGCGCGCGCCTCGAGCTGCAGGACGTCCTTCAGCCCCCACAGGCCCCGGCGCACCGCGCGTCGGTGGTCCTCGAGGACCCGCAGCGGCCGTCGGAGCGGGGTGGTCGCAACGAGGAGCTGGTGCACGACCGTGCCGCCGTGGGTCGGCTCCAGCCAGAACTCGCTCCGGCCGACGAGGTCACCCCGCAGCTCGAGCACCATGCCGAGGTCGTGACGGAAGGAGTGGGGGCGGAGCGCCAACCGCAGCTGACGCGCCCAACCGCAGCGCAGCGACACGGCCCACCGCTCGCCCCCGGGTGCCGGAGCGGCCAGGGGCTCGACCGCACATCCCGACCACCAGGTCGGCCACATCGCGATGTGGGTGAGCCGGCGGTAGATCATCGCCTCGGGGGCGCGCACGAACAGGGCGTCGTCGGCGTGGAGCAGCGGCGGCTCCGGGGGCACCGCGGTGGGACGCTCGGCTCGCGAGGTCACGTCTCGGGGCCCACCACGTCGTCCAGGAACCCCGCGATGGTGGTCTCGACCAGAGTGGCGTCGTGATCGAGCTGGGGGACGTGGTAGCTGTGCTCGCAGACCAGTTCGCGCAGGTCACGGCTGCCGCTGAGCTCGAGCACGTCCCGGGCGTTCGACGGCGCCACCGAGTGGTCGATGGTGGAGCGGACCACCAGCAGCGGCGCCGTGACGTCGAGCAGGCCACGCCGGATCCGGTCCAGCTCCATCAGCAGCGAGCGGGCCGCCCGCGCCGAGACCAGCGCGTAGGAGCCCTCATCGACGTCGTCACGGACCATGTCGTTGGTGGGCAGCCCCGCCACATCCCGTGGCACGTAGGGCACCACGTACTGCAGCACCCCTGACAGCCGCGCCAGCAGCCCGGTCGGGGCCCGCACCGACGGGTTGATCACGACCACCGCGTCGACGTCCGCGGCCCGCCGCGCGGCCAGATCGAGCGAGATGGTGCCCCCCATGGAGTGCCCGATCAGCGCGATGCGGTCGCAGCGGGCACGGAGGTGATCGACGAGGCGCTCCACCGCCCCGTACCAGTCCGCGTAGCGGGTGCGGGCCAGATCCTGGTGACTGGTGCCGTGGCCCGGCAGCAGCGGCACCTCGACGCTGTACCCCAGGGCAGCGAGGTGCTGACCCAGCGGTCGGGTGCCCATCGGGTTGCCCGTGAAACCGTGGACGACGATCACGCCGGTGCGGGCCCGCTGCCCCCACCCGGCCGCCGACCACGGCTCAGCTCCGGGGATGCTCACCGCCGCGTCCACGACCCCTCCTCGTCCCCCGACCTCGGGTCACCGCCCCGCACCCGCGCGGGGGGACGCCACGGTAGCGCCAGGGCCTAGGCTCCCGCGCACCCGCCCCGAGGGACGCCTGTGACCGACGCACGGCCCGCCAGCGCGGCCCTGGGCGCGGCGCTGGTGACGCTGGTCACCGTCGAGTCGCTGCGGGTGTTCCTCCCCGCGACCCTGCTCGTGCTGCCGGCGACCACCGTGCTGCCGTTCACCGGCGCACTGCTGCTCGTCGCCGGGGTGCTCGTGCTGCTGCCCCTGCTCGTCGCCCCCGTGGCAGGGAGCCGGCCCCGCCAGCTGTGGCTCGGTGCCGGAGGGCTCCTGGCCGTGGCGCGCGGCGCCCTGCTGCTCGACCCCGCTGGCACGCTGCTGCTGGTCCTCGCCGGTATCGGGACGGCGAGCGGCCTGGTCACCCTGCTGGCCCTGGCGGCCGGGGCCCGGTCCGCCCGCCCAGCCCGGGTCGGCATCCTGATCGGCCTGGCGGTCGAGGCGCTGCTACGGACCGCCTTCGCCACCCTGGGACCGCTGTGGTCCCAGACCCCCGTCGCTGCGCTGACCACGGTCGGCCTGCTGGTCGTGCTGGTGGCGGGGATCGGTCGGGGAGCCGACGACCTCAGCGTCGGTCGTGCCGGCGGTCCCGCCGCCTGGCCCTGGTGGTGGCTGCTGCCGGCACTCACCCTCGCCGGCGTGGTGACCACCGCCCCGGGCCGGATCGCTGTGGCCACCGGCTGGACGCCGGGTCAGGTGGCCGTGGCCGCAGCGACCACCCAGGTCGCCGCGGTCCTCGCGGCGCTGCTCGCGCCGCGGCTCACCCCCCGCAGCACCGCGATCCTCGGTGCCGGCCTGACGCTGGTCGGGACCACGGCTGCCCTGCCGGCGGCAGGCTGGCCGGGGGTCCTCGGACCGATCGCCACCGCGACCGGTCTCGGGGCCCTGGCGGGGACGGAGACCAGCTCCGCCACCCCGACCGGGACCCGGCAGCGTGGCCTGGTCGCTGGTGCCGCGATCGCGTCGGCCCACGGGCTGCTCCTGCTGTACTACCTCGGGCCCCGGCTGGGGGTGCCCGTGCACACCCGGCTGCTGCTGCTCATCGCCGCCGGCACCGCCCTCCCGCTGGCCCTCGCCACCCTGCGTGCCGTGCGCCGGGTCCCGACCCACCTCCGGCTGCAGCCCGTCGCGGCGCTGCGGAGCGTGCTGGCCGGCGCGGCGACGGTCGCGCTGGTGGCTGGCGTGGCGACCACGACCACCTCGATGACCCAGCCGCCACCCGACGACAGCGACGAGCTCGTGGTGGCCACCTACCAGCTCGCCGCGGGCTTCGGCTCCGATGGCCGCTACGACCCGCGCCGTCAGGCCGCGGTGCTCCGCGACCACGCGGTGGACGTGGTGGTCGTCACCGGGGTCGACCGCGGCTGGTGGTCGACGGGCGGGCAGGATCTCCTGCCGCTGTTCGCCGCCGAGCTCGGGCTGGACCACGTCCGGTTCGTCCGCGCAGCCGACGAGGTCCACGGGCACGCGCTGCTGAGCCGGTTCCCGGTCGCGGAGTTCGGCGTGGAGTCGCTGCCCGGCGGCCGCGGCCCCTCGACCCACAGCCTGCTGGCGGCCGTCCTGGAGCTCGACGACGGCAGCCCCCTGGGCGTCGTCGGGACGGAGCTGGCCTCGACGCCGAGGACCGAGGCGTGGCAGCTGCCCCAGGCCCGGGCGGTGGCCGGGACGGTCGCCCGCCTCCGGGAACGCGCCGTCCCGACGGTGCTGCTCGGTGATCTCGGGGCTCCTGCCGGGAGCGCGACGCTGGAGAGCTTCGAGCCTCTGCTCGACTCCGCACTCCCGGAGGGCGCGCGGAGCTTCCCGTCACCGGCTCCGGTCGAGCTGCGGTCCCACGTGCTCCTCTCCCCCGACCTGCGCCGTTCGACCGTGGCTATCCCGACCTCCGACGCGTCGACGCACCTGCCGGTGGTGGTCACCGTCGAACGCCAGGTCACGGCGGACTGAGCCGGGGTCACCTGGCCAGCACCTCGTCGAGGAGCTTCGTCAGGTCGCCGGCGATCGTGTCCCAGGCGTAGCGCTCCACCACCGCACGTCGCGCAGGTTCCCGGGCCGCAGCTCGCCGCGTGGGCGATGCCAGCCACCCATCCAGCGCGGTCCGCAGCGCCGCAGCGTCACGTCCGTCGACCACCTCCCCCGCACGCGGGTCCGAGAGCGTCTCCGGGGCACCCCCGGAGCGTCCCACGAGCACCGGTACCCCGGTGGCCTGGGCCTCGAGGTAGACGATCCCGAGCCCCTCGACGTCCAGCCCACCCCAGCGGGTCCGGCAGGGCATCGCGAACAGGTCGGCAGCCGCGTGGGCCGCGGGCAGCTGCTCCCAGTCGATGGCGCCGGTCTGCACGATCCGGTGGCCGCGCCCGGCCCGCCGGACCTGTCTGGCCAGCCGCCGCTCGAGCGGCCCCTCCCCCACCAGGACCAGCCACGCGTCGGGATGACGTCGCTGCAGCTCCGGCCACACCGCCACGAGCTGGTCCTGCCCCTTGCGCGCCACCAGTCGGGAGACGCAGGCCACCACCGTCGCGTCCTCGGGCACACCCCACCGCCGTCGGAAGGCGGCCCCGTCGACGCCCGGGTGGAAGCGGTCCACGTCCACGCCCGGGGGCAGGTGCCGCACGATGTCGGCGCGCAGGTGCCCGGCCAGACGCTCGGCCGTGAACCGACTGATGGTGGTGACCGCGGCCAGATCCCGGGTGGCCCTCGCGATGAGGTGACCGAGGCCGGCACCGGCCATGCCGGCCTCCAGCCCGTGGGTCAGCCCGACCACGGGGACACCGAGCTGCCGGCGCAGGGTGCCCGCGAGCTCACCCAGCGGCCAGGTCGCCCCCAGCACCACGATGTCGCTGCGGTGGCTGCGGGCCACGTCGACGACCAGCCGAGCGGTGCCGGCGGTCGGGAGGACGGGCCCGGGCGCGCGGATGGTCCGGTGCCGCTCGCCCTCGTCGACCCTGACCGCGGCCGTCCCGGCAGCGGGCCCGACGACCACCGTGGTGTCGGGGTGGACCCGACGGAGCAGGTTCACCACGAACTGCTGGATCCCGCCGGGGCGGGGCGGGAGATCGTTGGTGACCCACAGGATCCGCGGGCTCACCTCCTGACCACGCCCAGGAACGCGACGGTGCCGATCACATCGGCACCGCTGGCCGTGACCCGCTCGCTCAGCTCCCGGTCGTCGGTGACGACCACGACGGGCTCGTCGGTGGCTTCGACCGCCAGCACGAGCTCGTCGTCGGCCGTGATGCCCTCGGAGGTGAAGCGCACCTGCACCGCCTGGCGTGCCACGCTGGGTCGGCCCGCGCTGGACCGCTGCCCGTCGAAGTAGATGACCGGCCGGATCCGATGCACCGGCACCGCGGCCACACACAGGCCCACCAGCCAGCTGCGCTGCCCCTCCAGATCGAGGTCGCCGCGGTGGTGCAGCGTGACGTTGTAGCCGTCGATCAGCACCAGCCGACCGGGCCCGAGCAGGGCGCGCGCCGCCTCGGTCGTCCCCGGGACGATGTCGGGGGGCAGGCGGGTCGGTCGGCCGGGTGGGACCCGCGGGACCGGGAGGTCGCCGGCGGAGCCGGGGTCACCGGCGGACCGGCGTCGGGCCGCCCGCTCACGGCGGCTCTGATCGGCGCGACGCGACTCCTCCGCTCGCCGCAGGGTCGCGAGGTCGGTCTCCAGGCGCGCCACCTCGCCGTCGCGTCGGCGGCGCTCCCTGTCCACCGCCCGTTCCCGCTCGGTGGCAGCCTCGGCCAGTTCCTGGCGCAACCCGTCGATGGTGGCGCGCAGCTCCTGCTCGACCTGGGCCTGCTCCGCGATGGCCCGCTCGGCCTGCCCCGCCCGGGCCTCGGCACCCCCCGCGCGACGCCGCCAGGCATCCCGCTCCTCCCGAAGGGCGCGTGCCCGCTGTCGGACGCGGGCCACCTCGCCGTCCCTGGCCGCCCCGGCCGCGACCGCCGACCGGGCCGACGGCGGCTCGGGCGCGGCCATGGCGTCGCCCACCGGTCCCGGCACCCGGGCGACGACCGCCGCCGCCAGCTCGGCATCGTCGGCCAGCAGGTCGACGACCCGGGCACGTCCCCGACCGGCCACCAGCCGCCCGGTGGGCTGCCCAGCGACGGCGGCCTGGCGTGCGTCGAGGTCGTCACGCGCCCGCAGCTCGGTCCGCACCGCCACGAGCACCGCCGCCCAGTCGTCGCTCGTCAGAGCCTCGAGGGCGGCGCGGTCGACGGGCTGGTCGCCGGAACGGGCCGTGGGGTCGCTCACCCGCTGCCCCGGGGGTGCTCGGTGACCGGTGCGGGCTCGATCCGCAGCGCGTCCTCCCGGGAGCACCACCGGCAGGTGACCGCCTCCACCGTGGCGGTCAGCACCTCCTCCTCGTCGACCGCCGGCGTCCCGCCGAGATCGAAGTGCAGGTACCGACGGGTCCGCGCGGTCGTCACGACGTCGAAGCGGGTCACGTTGCCGCACCCGTCACAGCGGTAGCGCTCACCGGGGGCGAGGGGCCGGGTCAGGTCCTGTGCCACGGGGACTCCGAAGGGGTGGTGGGTGGTGGGATGCCGGGGGCGTGCCGAGCCCTCTCACCCCTCGTCGCGGTCACGGGCGCGGCGGGGCTGCCCGGCCGTCAACCAGGTCGGCTCATCGACCAAGGCGGTCGGTTGGTCCGGGGGGACGAGCGCGGCCGGGTCCGGGGTGAACCAGGCCCCCTCCGCCGTGGCCGGGAACCCACCGACCGACAGCGTCGCGGGATCGGCGC